>QNEE01000104.1 GCA_003645085.1 bacterium
AACGTATCCAGCGTTTTTTCGGCTATCGACTGCGCTTTATTCTCTGTAAAAGTGCCTATCGAGCTATCCCCGGATTTACCTGAAAAACTCGCCGAATTGGTAAAGTCGAGCTCGATTCCATTTGATAGATTTAACAAAACGGTCGACCTCGCGAAATACTATCGCTCTCATAATATAAAAAGAGATGGCGATTTCTGGAGATTGGATATGTTGCTTCAATGCGACCCCAACGGTGCCGGCCGCCCCGACGAATACTTACTCGCTCTTGGTTTGCCCGATAAAGATGTCCCGTGGTTGCTCTTCGAGCGGAGAGAACTGCTGATTCGCCGGGGAAACGAATACTACGACCCTATGGGCAGTAATCGGGGTTCGCGGAACGGTATTTTTCTCGAAACGAGCGACAATGACCGACCTCGCTAAAGGTCTTGCCCCGCGTATCGCGGCTTTCAAAGCGCTCGAACGAATACGTGCGGGCGCACACAGCGAAACCGCTTTGTCCGAGATTTGTTCGCAGTTCGAGCTACCCGCCAGGGACACATCTCTCGCCTGGGCTGTAACGATGGCTATTCTACGAAATAGAAATCTGCTCGACGCCGCTATCGATGCGCATCTGGAGCGCAAAAAGCTCGATTCTGCAACCAGGGATATACTCCGTATCGGCGCGGCGCAGACGTTCTTTTTCGACCGCATCCCGAAGCACGCTATCGTATCGACATCGGTCCAGCTCGCCAGACATCTAAAAAAGGAACCGGTTACGGGTTTGGTCAACGCCGTTTTGAGAAAATTGCAGAACCTGACTATCGACGATATCTCCTTGCCGGAGAACCGCGTAAAACGGACAGCTGTGCGCTATTCGCACCCCGAATGGCTTATCCAACGCTGGGTGAACCGCTACGGACGGGGATTTGCCGGAGCGCTCGCCGCCGCGAACAATATCGAACCCCCGTTGACCCTTCGGACGAATATCAAAAAAATACCGCCGAGAAAATTACTGGGGTTTTTCAGCGGTCAAGGTATAGATGCCGAGCAGATACGCCATTTCCCGGAATATATCAAGGTAGAGGCTCCCGGACATCCATCGAAACTCCCCGGTTTTAAAGACGGTTTCTTCTCGGTTCAAGACCCCGCTTTCGGTTTTCCCGTGGAACTTCTCGACCCTCTGCCGGGTGAAAAAATACTGGAAATCGGCTGCGCCCCGGGCGGCAAACTTACACACCTCGCCGAACGTTTCGGCGGCGAGATAGTCCTGGATGGGGTCGATATTTCGAAAGACCGCCTCGAACTTGTCGAGGAAAACCTCGACCGGCTTGGATTATCTAAATATGTGACTTTGCACAATGCCGACGCACGAAATTTCGGTGAACCCGAGACTTACGACGCTATCCTTATCGACGCGCCTTGCACCTCGTTCGGCGTCATCCGCAGACACCCGGAAATACGTTACGAGCGTTCCCCCGGGGATATCGAGAGAATGTCCGAACTTCAACGGGAATTGATAATCGCGGGATTGCGTGTTCTCAAACCGGGCGGAAGGCTGGTCTATTGCGCCTGCTCGACCGAACCGGAAGAGGGAGAAAAGCATATAGATATACTCCCTCCCGGTTCAAAGGTTATAATCCCTAAAAATCACACGCTTGCGGCTTATATCTCAGATAACATCTTACGAACCTGGCCGCACCTGCATAATCTCGATGGTTCGGTCGCCTTTCTGGTGGAGACTCCCCGATGACAAGTCGATTCGCAAAAACGCGGCGTGATAAACTCGTCGAAGGCCCCGTTCTTCCGGCTATCTGGACGATGGCCTATCCGATGATAGTAACGATGGGGCTTCAGAGTCTTTTCAATATCGTCGATATATATTTCGTGGGCAAACTCGGTTCGGACGCCGTCGCGGCCGTCGGTATGAGCGGTATTATTATGTTCTTTATGATGACGCTGATGATAGGACTCGGCACCGCGACGCGGGCGCTAATCGCGCGTTTTATCGGTTCGAATCGATTCGATAGCGCCTCGGAGATAGCTTCTTCGAGCCTGATTATCGCTTTCATAATTTCGGTCCTCGCGGGAGTATTCGGGACCACTCTCGCCCCACAGATACTGGTCGCTCTCGGCGCCGATAAAACTGTTCTCACGTTCGGCGTCCAGTATATTCAGATAATGTTTATCGGGATGATGAGCCTGGCGTTTACCGCCTCGATTAATTCGATTCTCCAGGGCGCGGGCGACGCCAAAACCCCGATGTTCATCCTGCTTTTCTCTGTCGGATTGAATATTTTTCTCGACCCGATGCTTATTCTCGGCATCGGCCCTTTTCCGAAACTCGGCGTAAGAGGCGCCGCAATCGCCACAGTATCGGCGCGCGGGATTGCCATGATTATCGGTATGTTCCTTATCCTAAGGGGAATAAATCACTTCAAGCTGTCGTTGAAAAGCCTGCGATGGAACGGAAGCCGTATCTGGCAGGTCGTGAAAATCGGTTTCCCGGCGGCTATTCAACCTGCGATGAACAATATCGCGGGGCTTATAATGATTAGAATCGTTTCCGGCTTCAGTATGGAAGCCGTCGCCGCATTCGTTGTCGCGATGCGAATCAATATGTTCGCGCTATTGCCCGGTTTTGGTCTCGGGAACGCCAACGGAACTATAGTCGGTCAAAATCTCGGCGCCGGTAGACCCGCACGCGCGAAACGCTCGACCTGGATAACCTGCGGGATACTCGAAATTGTCCTAATCACTATCGGCGCTGTTTTCTACATCTTCGCACCGTGGATTATCACGAAATTCAACGACAACCCCGAGGTAGTTAGAATCGGCGTCGTCGGCTTGAGGACGCTCACGCTCGGCTATCCCATTCTGGCGATAGCGACTATCCTGGCAAGAGCTATAAACGGCGCGGGCGTTACTAAAATTCCCGCGATAATACTCGCTATCGCGTTTTTCGCCGTTCAGGTTCCGCTGGCGGTCGTTTTATCGCGGACGACTATGGAAGTTACCGGCGTGTTCGTCGCAGTAATTATCGGCTTTTTCGTTCAGGCCGTGATTTTCTCCTGGTATTTTTTATCCAACCGGTGGGCAAAGGCGCATTTCAGCTAAATGTATAATTGCCCGCCGCCCACACACGGTAAGGGGAGTAAGAATCCTCCTGCACGCACGAAGGGGTGCCGAGCGAAACGAGATGGGATAACTAATATAACAAAAGGGGCTTCACAGAAGCCCCTTTTCGTTTGGCGTTTGGTGGAGGTATTTTACTTCATCAGGATGGCGCGCTTTTTGGCGGAGAAGTCGTTGGCGCGAATGTTATAGAAATACACGCCGCTGGGCAACTCCTTGCCATTGTGGTCGGTGCCATCCCAAACAATCTTCTTATAGCCGGCCTCTTCGTGACCATCCACGAGTGTCTTCACTTTTTGGCCGAGCAGGTTGGTTACTGTAATATTGACGTGCGCGTCCTCGGGCAGGCCGTATTCGACCATGGTGCGCGCGTTGAACGGGTTCGGCGTATTCTGGTTCACGAAGTATTCGCGGGGAAGCTCCGGCTTGTCGGCAATG
Organism: bacterium; assembly: GCA_003645085.1. Lineage (GTDB taxonomy): Bacteria > UBP14 > UBA6098 > UBA6098 > UBA6098 > QNEE01. The sequence goes on from QNEE01000104.1 coordinate 3,550, forward strand.
CCTGTTCTAGTATAAAAATGACTCAAGTAGACATCTAACATACCTACTGGAGCGGCCGCAAATACCGTATCAATAGCAGCGAACTCCCCACCGGTTCCGGCCTGGTCGCCATCATTACAGTCCCAAACATAAACAAAGAGACTGTCCAATCCGCAGTTGAATTCCTCTTGATAGTATTCCGGACTACCTCCGGGGTCGGCATACCAGAAAGTAGTTATCACTTGTAATATCTTCCAACCGGAAGCATACCAAATCTGAATATTAGGCGTTGTGATGTCGTTCCAGAGGGAATATTTACCGGTTACTGAATCCCACATTCGCGATTTCGCATATATACCCATAGAACAGCAGGTTGCACAATATGCCGTTGGAATACTAATCATATTATCACCCGCAACATCATCGTGCCAATAAAGTGGAGTAGCATCACCGGTGCTGCACGGGTCGGGGGCATACAACGCGATTAGACTATCCATAGCTCTCACAAGAGGTATAGAATCCGGGAACCAACAATGTTCCAGGGTATCGTCGAATGTAGTATATACAGGCCAACTTTTCGGGCATCCCGATAGGTCATATCCACTTAAAGGGACAACACCGGATGCAAATGTAGGGTCGTTGTTTATCAGGTAGACTACCGTTTGACCATCGCATGGGTCGGCGTGCGTCCTTTCGACATCCGCAAGCGCAATAGACGCGAGCGCTAAAACTAACGCTATTGTCATTATTAATGTTATCTTATTCATCTTTCCTCCTATTTTTATTGGGAATTTGTATATTTTCTATCGCGCTACATAGGCCAAGTGAACGATGCAGAAGCGTCTCTGACAAAGATTCTATAAGGCATCCCCGGCCGCAAATGACCATCGGGAACCCAAAGCCCTGGCATCATTTCGTAGCCTATCTGGACCCAAGATTGCAACGCCGCATCCCAGAATTCCACTTTATACATATCTGCGCCAACCGCCGAACCTGCGTCTTCAATCGAACTTTCTAAATCAGAACAATCATGTATTCCCATTATATGAGACACTAAGAACGGTAGCATAATTACGTTCCTGCCACCACGGGCCGCAACGAAGTCTATTGTATAAGTCGTGTCAGTAGACGGGACGATACCCGGTTCAAATGTCGTGAACATCGATGGAGGAGTAACGTCGAAATGAATTTGGTAAATATGGGAAACCAATATCGACCCATCAGGAATCCATAAACCGGGCATCATCTTGAAACCTCTTTGGACCCACTGTTGCACAAACGGGTCCCATTCATCGACCTTTATTGCACCCATACCCTCGAAATTGGAACAGAGAGCGTAATCATTGTGTATATTCGGAATGCTGACTACGTTTTTCTTGCCTAGTGAGGGGTGTTCATACATCGGCTGGTCGTATTCGCATACGCACCAGCTGGGGTATGGAGATTCGGCGAAACCGCCCGGTGCAGTCATGCCGGTATCCACAGTAGTGAACACGTAGAACAGATTAACCAGCGTGTCACACACCCCCTTGCTGCTGTTCCAATAATGTGTCCAGAGAGTATCGACGAAATTATCGGTGTAGTAACGGCTAACCGTGTTCTCTCTTAGCAGATTATAATTGGGGGCGAGAGTATCGCCTAAACACTGTGTTATGTAGAACAACGCAACAGTATCGCGGTATGCATGGTAGTAGTCTCCGCCGTAGTAGTCCGGTGTAGCACCCATTTTGAATTTGACATCCTCGGTCGGCGACGTGCAATTTTCGCTGGTAATAACGACCGAATCAGGCGGGTCGGGTCCGGGCGGAGTTTGGAGTGTAACAAAGATATAAATATCCTGCGATTCCGTATCCATCGCGTGTCCGGGCTCATCCGGGAAACCGCCGCCGTCGAAAGCCCGTGCGGGGGCAATACCGCTTTCGCTTTCGGGGGTTTCGATTCGAGAATCGAGAGGCATCCTCTCGTCGCTATTCGTAATAGCGGTCTCACGAACCGGTATCACCGGACGTTCCGTCCTCGACGCCTGCGCAAAAACGGACAACGACAAAGCCAGAAGGGCCAAAACCATAAACGGCATCGCCCAGGTTAAACTTCTGCTTTTCATCACTGGTGCACCTCCTTAGGAACGCCAATTATACTATTCGCTAAAATTCAGGGATTTCTTTATACTTCTTAAATAAGATATGTAACGCCAAGTTAGTAGTCAAGTATTTTTTAACATATTTACAAATTAAATTAACTAACAATAAATATTAATTAGTCCTAATATTGATAGTGGATTCTTTATTTTTTGTATTTTCGTGTATTTCCCTACACGTGCGCAGGAGTGCCGTGCGACGCACAAATAACAGTTATTCCCGGTTCGATTGCCAAATTATAGACAATTTCAAATAACCAACCGGATTACGATTAAATTTGAAATCAGCAGTTTTATTAAACACCTACCTGGTATCTCACTCCCCCACCGCTTCGGCATTCACTTTTAGTATTAAATAGCCTATAGAATCCGGCGGTGCGTGATAATTAACGGGAGATTGGAACATAAGATAAATCCAGAATTTTTTACCTGGGTAGAGGTTCATCCCCGTATCGTCCATCGGAGGAACAAGCCCCGACGGGTCTAATGCTGGATTGTAAAACCTGCTAACAGTAATATAGTCGAGGCTGTCGCAGGGGCAGGTATCCAAAAGACAGGACCCGGTATCGCCCATCGGCCAGAAAGATAGCCATGTGCTATCCGGCGGGTGATGTATATTGCCCATCACTAAAGCCCAGAGGTTGAATTTGGCTAAACCGGCTTCGTAGGGTGGGTCGCTTGTCGTATACCATGGCGAAAACGAGTCGATAACGCAAAGCCTGATATTTGTTACCACGCATCCAGAATTCACAAAACCGCAGGTGTCTCGCCATATCGCGTATTGCTCACCGTAAAGCCCCAGGTCTATATGCAGGTCCCACCAAACGGAATCGTCGGGCCAGAACCGGGTAGAATCGAGGCTTAATTCCAGTGGGCAAACCGAAAATTTAGCATAGAACAACGCGCTGTCGGTATCGTCGCCGGTGGTGTCCGTATAGGTCGGTCCAAACGCATCGGTGCTGAACTCCAGCGCCTGCGTGGACGCCCAGAGAGCGTAGGCGACGAGAGCGATAAAAACGGCGATAAGTGAAATTGCAGTGATGTATTTCGACATTAAAATTGGATAGTTTAGTCTCTAATTAATTCACAGTATAATGATTTTTTTCTTCCAATGCAAATAATATATCCGGGTAATCCGGTATAATTTTCACTTTTTTTGAAAAAGAGCCACTCCCCCTCGGCGGGTTCGAGAACTATAATAGATACCGGAAAACGCCACAGGACTTGCTTTCTCGATAATTCGACCCCCTTTTTTTCGCTTCTATTAGTAGTCAGGTGGGGCGACCAAAAAACCTCTACGGTTTCCGGCTCCTGACCGTCGTTGTATAGCATAAGTGAGTCCCATTCCTCGCGGAGGGGCGCCACGGACGGCGCGAGTATAAGGCTTCCGACGCCGGGATAGACCTTTCTGCTCGGTTTGGTTTCCGCGGTCAATTCGAGCGAGATAGACATCGCGATGACGCCCATAGTTCCCTTGCCGACCTCGACACCAGCGACGAACCTTCTATTATAAAGGGTCGAGTCGTTAGGGAACCGGGTTATTACGCTAAGAGGTCGAGTAGTCCCGTTCGCCGGCGCGGTAGATGTATCTAAAACCGTAACAATCCAGTTTAAATTCGGCAGCGGCTCGAAAAATTCCCGTCCGTTACCGGAGGTTATATAAAAATCGAATTTCGCCGGATTTGGTTCGGAGTTCACGCCCACGATATTCGTCTGGTATATCTTCTCCTCTCCCGGAGGGACCGACTGCAGGTTCGCGCTTCCATTTGCGGAAATCGACTTTCCTTCGGCGGACGAGACGATAATCGATACGGCGCAAAAAACCAATAAACCGGTAACGTTACGATACCCAAGAAACGGTTTTATAATACGAAACGCTCTTTTTATTATTAGAAACCGCAATGTGATACTATTACCAAATCTATGTTAGTAGCGAATCTATTCTCTATCGGTTGCGAGGTATTCCTCTGTTATTTCGAGACGTCTTTGGCCCTCCTGTGTCCGATTGAAAAATTCTCTTGCCGAATTATAGCCATAAACCCTGAGCATATGGTTCATAGCGATAACCTCGCTAATCGCGGTGATATTCTTCCCGGGAGACACTGGAATAGTATGTTTCGGTATTTCCACTCCGAAATACTGCGTTTTCGGTGGGTTCTCGCCGATACGTTCGTAGTTTTTCCCTCTTTTCCACAGCTCGAGATGAACCTCGATTTCGACCCGTTTCTGCAGCCTGATAGCTCCGATACCGAACAGTTTTTCGATATCGACTATACCGACACCTCGTATCTCGAGGAAATGTCCTGCACCCTCGACACCGCAGGCCAAAAGGACCTCTCCCGCCCGCTTGGAAATCATCACTATATCGTCTGCGACTAGCCTATGGCCGCGTTCGACTAATGCCAACGCGCATTCCGATTTTCCGATTCCAGCGGCACCGGTATATAGCATTCCGACGCCATAGACGTCCACCATAGACGCGTGGATGGATTGCTCTGGAGCCAGAAGTATATCGAGATATATTGTAACCTGAGTAAAAAGCTCCTCTGTAGAACAAGTAGACATTATCAAAGGGACCTTTTTCTCATCGGCTATTTTTTCCATAATGGAGATAGTTCGAGTAAAATCGTCCGACTCGTCCGGTTTTGATATTATAACCGCGGGTAATTGATTATAGCTAAAGAGGAGCGAGACGACCTCGAGTATTCTTTTTTTAGGGAGTTTTTCGAGGTATCTCATCTCGGTTTTTCCCATTATCTGAATTCTCTTATCAGCAAAATCCTCGGCGTAACCGGTCAGTAGAAACGAAGGTCTCTGAATCACTGCGCGGTGTATTTCCCGGTTAAGGCCCTCTCCCCCTCCGATTACCTGAAGTCCCAGAGCGTCTTTCTTTTTCTCGAAAAAATCCTTAACTTTATTCGGTTTTTCCGATTTCATAATATTCCCCTTCATTGCGGTAAGGCCGCATCGACCTGGCGGTTAATCTACGAATAAAAATTGTCGGTCTTTATGGAAATTGTTAACAAACATCTCATCGCGGGGGAGCGCAGCGACCGAAGCTATCTTCGATAAATACCGGGATTGCTTCACCTTCGGTTCGCAATGATTTTTTTCCGGAGGTCTCATTTCCGTCAAGAATGCTTTAATTTTTCAGCAATCTCGACTCGTATTCAAGCTACTGCGATTCTCCGTAAAACCCTATCGGGCGCGCATCTCACCGGCTTTTTTCATCGGAGGCTATTCCTTCTGCCAATTTCTCGGCTATCTCGATTTTCTCTTCTTCCGACAGGTGGGGATGCTCGTTAATACGGGAGTTGTATCGCTTAAGCTGGCGTTCCATCTTATCTGTAGTTTCGTCGATACTGGCGAACAGGTCGTCGGTTACAGAATGTGCGACGAGGTTCTGTCCGGAAACGCTCAGCGTAAGTTCGGCGGATTTTCGGTGCTTTTCCACGTTCATAATAAGATGCGCATCGAGTATCTTATCGTAG
>QNEE01000105.1 GCA_003645085.1 bacterium
AGAGAATAATTCTCTACGGCAGCGGAAAAAGGGAATTCTCTTTTCATCACGAAACCGCCGACGGCAGAGCGAGCTACCAGTGGAAAGGAACCTACGAAGGCGTAATACCGAATCTCCAACGCCGTTTCCATCAAACCGATAGCCCCGGGATTCGCGCGTGGATAGAAAGTTTTATGAGCCGCGCTCCATGCCCGGAATGCGGCGGTTCACGCCTTCGGAAAGAGGCACGAAGCGTCCGCATCGGCGGAATGGCAATTAACGAGATTACCGCGATGAGCATCGGCGAGGCGTTCGAGTTTTTCGGCAAACTCGATAAAGAACTGACCGACCGCGAAAAATTTATCGCAAAACAAATACTCAAAGAAATCCGCGAGAGAATCGGTTTCTTAAACGACGTAGGCGTTAGTTACCTCACATTGGACAGACAATCCAGCACCCTGTCCGGCGGCGAAGCGCAACGTATCCATCTCGCCACGCAGATAGGCAGCCGCCTCGTCGGCGTGATGTATATCCTCGACGAACCGTCCATCGGCCTGCACCAACGCGATAATATCAGATTGCTGAATACTCTGAAATCTATGCGGGACATCGGTAATACGGTCATCATCGTGGAACACGACCGCGAGACTATCGAACAGGCCGACCACATAATAGACCTCGGCCCGGGTGCGGGAGTCCACGGTGGCGAGGTCGTATGCACCGGCTCGCCCAAAGAAATCGCAAAAGTAAGTAAATCCCATACAGGACGGTATCTCTCTGGCAAATTCGAGATACCCGTTCCGAAAGAACGCCGCGAGGGCACGGGGAAATCGGTGGTTCTGGAAGGGGCATCTGGCAACAATCTCGCGAATATCGATGTCGAATTCCCGCTGGGAAAGCTTATCTGCGTTTCAGGCGTCTCCGGCTCGGGCAAATCGACCCTGGTGAACGAGACGCTATATCCGATACTCGCCCGTTATTACCACGGAAAACACGTTCGCCCGTTACCGTATCGGTTCATCCACGGATTGGAATACCTCGACAAGGTTATCGATATCGACCAATCGCCGATAGGCCGCACACCGAGAAGTAATCCTGCGACTTATACCGGGGCTTTTACACCGATTAGAGAGCTTTTCGCAAGCCTCCCCGAATCGCGGGCGCGAGGATATAAACCCGGGAGGTTCTCGTTCAACGTCAAAGGCGGACGATGCGAGACCTGCGGCGGAGGCGGCACTATCAAGCTCGAGATGCATTTTCTGCCGGATGTCTATGTCCCGTGCGACGTCTGCCACGGCAAGCGCTACAACCGCGAAACGCTTCAGATAAAGTATAAAGGCAAAAATATCTCGCAGGTTCTCGATATGACCGTCGAAGAAGCCATCGGGTTTTTCGATAAGGTAACTCCGATTTCGCGGAAACTCAAAACCCTTCACGAGGTCGGTCTCGGATATATAACCCTCGGGCAATCGGCGGTTACTTTATCCGGCGGCGAAGCCCAGCGCGTAAAACTCGCAACCGAACTATCCAAACGAGAAACCGGCAACACGCTGTATATTCTCGACGAACCGACGGTCGGGCTTCACGCCTACGACGTCAAAATACTTCTCGACGTCCTTTTTAAGCTGGTCGACCGCGGAAACACGGTTCTTATTATCGAGCACAATCTCGATGTTCTGAAGGTCGCCGACCATATTATCGACCTCGGCCCCGAGGGGGGGGACTGGGGTGGAAAGGTAGTCGCGGCCGGCACGCCGGAGAAGGTCGCCGTCTGCCCGGAAAGCTATACCGGAAAATTCCTGCGAAAAATCCTCGGTATGGATAGAAAGACGGTAAGAAAAACTAAGAAACCGCGTAAAAAACCTGTCGCCAGCGAGGCGCGGAAGTAAGAAAACCCTCCTTTATATGAATCCAACCTCACCATATAAACATATATACAAACTACCGTCTATCATAATGGTTTGTGTAATCTTCTATCTAGCGCTGTCAGCGCCACCGGAGACGCCGCAACCGTTCCGGTGGTTCGATAAACTCCTGCATTTCGGTGCGTTCGGGCTTCTGTCACTGCTTTTCGCGCTGCCGGGATACAAAATAAAACTCTATATCAGAATGCTGGGGTTCCCGTTCGCCTACGGCGCGGCTATAGAAATAATGCAATTCTTTATACCGGAAAGAGAGGCGGATATCCTCGACTGGTCCGCCGACGCGATAGGCAGTCTCGCGGCTTTTCTGGCGGTTGTTCTGTTGAGGAAATTATTCCCGGGCCGGACTAATTAATGCAAGAATTTGTTTAAATCTTACACCCAGAATATATTTTTATTTAAGAAAATCGATTTTTCTCTTGACAATTCCCTTTAGGTTACCTATACTATTCCTAAGCTATAGCATAAGTTAGACCCATAAGGAGAGGGCTATGCCAGCAGTGGGACCTCTTAAAAACGTGTTCGGACACAAATCCGAGTTCCTCGTAGGGCTGGATATAGGCTCGTTTAACGTCAAACTGGTCAAGCTTGTCCCGCCCGAAAAAGGTCCGGCCAAACTTCTCGCTTTCGGTTCGAAAGAACTTCCACAGAGCGCCATTATCGAAAAGGATATCAAAGACCGCGAGGGTGTTATATATACTGTCCAGACACTCACCGAAGAGGTCGCGGAGGATGCTCTCGAAGTGGTAATCAACCTGTCTGGCCACAAGGTTTTTACCGACCGAATCCAGGTTAGTCTTACCGGCAAAAAAACCAAACTCTCCGAGGCCGTGATGATTGAGGCTGAACAACGTATCCCCACAGGCACATCCGGAATCGTAGTGGACTACCAATCGTTAGGCAAAATCGACGAGGGCAAAAAGGAGGATGTTATACTCGTGGCCGCGCGCAGAGAGTTAGTCGAGGATTATTTCAATGTAGTCCGCGACGCCGGATTAGACCCTATCGCTATAGATATAGATTTCTTCGCAACCTACAACGCGTTCGAGTTTAATTACGGTATCCCTGCAGAAGGCGCTATCGCTCTGGTGAATATCGGGCACACCCTAACGAATATTACTTTTATAATCGACGGGGCTTACTATACGGTTCGCGACGTCTCCACCGGCGCTCAGGCTATCTGGAATAGCATCCAGATGGAGCTCAGGCTTTCCAGCGACGACCTTACCGAACTTATGCACGACGAATTGCCAATGGACGACAAAGGGCCTTACAGGTCGGCCGTTTTTACCGCTACAGAGGAGCTTAAGCTCGGTCTGGACGTCGCCTTTAGCTATATAGAGAACGTTACCAGCGGGAGAACTATCGACCAGATATATCTCGCCGGCGGCGGCGCTTTAATAGAAGGCGTTCCAGAAGCCATCGGGCAAAAGATGTCTATACCCTTAGAATTGCTGAACTCGTTTAAAGGACTAAAACCTGCCGAAGGCGTATTCTCCGGAGTTGACCCAAGCAAAATAGCGGCACTATACTCCAATGCTGTGGGAATGGCATTAAGAGCGGAAGTATAATGATAAAAATAAACCTGCTACCTACCGAACTGCGCAAAAAAAAGCGCGCCCCTTTCTTCGATAGGATAACTCTTTATGTTATCCTCGGATTGGTAGCTGTGGGTTTCCTGCTCTGGCTCCAGACTAAAAGCCAGCAGGCCGAAATAAGCCGCCTGGACGACGATATCGCCCGTTTGGAAGCCGAAATACAACGCTATAGTCAGCAAATAAAGATGGTCGAGGAAGCTCGCGAGCTGCGAGATAAAATGAAAAAAAGAATGGAGGCTATCCAGAGACTCGATATCGAGCGACCGTTTATGGTCAAAATGTTCGAGAATTTCAGCGCGATTATGCCAGATTTCGTTTGGGTGGAGGAATACCGCGAGGTCGAAAAAGTGTTTACCGTTGTCGGTCGAAGCTACAATCTGAAAGGAATTGCTAATTTTATAGTGGGGTTGATACAATCTGATTATTTCGACGGAATAAAACTCAATTTTATCCGGGAACAAAGCTCGGGAAAAGAAGAAATTACGCTTTATAATTTCGAACTTTCTGGTAATGTCCTCTTCGAATCGGCGGGAGAATACGCCGGAGAATTCGTGATGGTCGAAACCGAAAAGGAAACCGCAAAGCCGAAAAAGCCCAGTAAAGGCCTGATAGCCAAAGGCCGCGAGGCTCTCGACCTCGACAAGGATAGAGCGAGAGAAGCCGTTTCAGGGCTTGGAAAATAAAAATGACCTTATCCGATATTAACATAAAAGACCCTCGTGTGCAGAAGGTTATCGGTGGAGTGGTTATTTTGTTCATAATGGTAGGTATATGGCATATGCAAATATACGGCCCAAATAAAGAAGCTATCAGTAAAAAGCGCGAAAGTATAGAACAACTCAATCTAAAACTGCAGACAGCGAAAATGAACGCAGGTAAACTCGCCGAAATACAAAAAGAAATGGAAGAGGCTTTCGTTAAATATAAACTATTAGAAAAATTAATGCCCGCCGAACGCGATGTGCCAGATTTCTTAAACAAACTCAATATAGCCAGCCGCGAAAACAATGTTAAAGTAATAAATATCGACCTCGAACCGTCGGAAGTCAGAGAATTCTATATCGCCGACCCGTATCGAATCGAATTCAAGGGCAACTACCACGACCTCGGCGCTTTCCTCGAGGATATTGCAAATCTGCCTTTTATAGCGACCGCGAAAAACGTAAATCTAAAAAAGACCGATAAAGCTACAGGCACCATCAGTGCTTCGTTAACCATAATATCATATCATATGCCGATGAAGGACCGACTTATGGCGCCGACACAACTGGCCTCCGCCAGAGGGGGCACGCACGAAGCGACCAAACCGCGCGCGACCGAGGACGACGCCGTCGGTGCAATCTCGGGTGGACTGTCGCCAGCTCCGCATTAGAATAATGAGAATTAAAAACGTAATAGCGATTTTATTTGCGTTTGCCGGGTTCGGCTTAGCCGAATACGATGTAGTGGGTTTGTCTCTGACGCGCGAAAAAGATAATACCGTCGTCGAGGTTTTAACGAGCGGGCCGACCGATATCAAAACAGCAAAACTAACCAAGCCCGACCGCTTGCTTATCGACCTTATCGGCGGTGTGCATCGATTGAAAACCGACGGTCTTCCGGCATTACCGCCGGGAATCGTCGTCGACATTCGGTCGGCTCAGAACCAGGCCAAACCCGCCCCGATTACGCGAATAGTCCTCGTTCTCGCAGAACCGGTCGGCGAGGTTTCGGTCGAAAACGGCCCACGGTCGGGCAAAGTATTCATACCGACACCCGGCTACCCCGAATTTACAACCTGGTCTATCGGCCGAGAAACCCCGGCCAAACAGACAAAACCGGAACCAGTCGTAGCGCCCAAACCGGAACCTCCAGTCGCCGATACCGGTGCGGCAAAACCCCCTTCGGTTACTCCGAAAGATACTACCCTCGTCGATACCACACTTACGATAATCCATTCGGATGACACAACGAGACCGGGCGCGTCCTTTATCAGACCGCTGGTAAAATACGGAGGCAGACAATACCACGACCCATTCATAGTAGCAAAACCCACAATCGAACAAAAATTCGGTGAAGAGGCAATTCCGGTAGTAGAAGGATTGAAACTTGTTGGTATCGTTAAAGGGCAAAACGGCGACCCGCTCGCGGTTTTACAGGATAGAAACGGTTGGGGTTATATTATGGGCGTGGCCGATAGCGTCGCCGATGGCGTTGTCGGGGCAATCACGGATTCAACTGTCAGGTTCGATATCACGGAGTTTGGGATAACCAGACCGGTTACACTCGAATTACCTAAGGAGGCGACGAAACGATGAGATTAAACCGTATTTATTTGCTATTAATCTTGTTGCCTATAGGTATCGTAGCGCAGGTCGGGGCGTCGCCATCGGCGGCGATAATCCCGGATAGCACCGATGTTGTCAGAGTAGACGAAATCACAGCGAAAGCCGATACCGTTTTCCCGAATATCGTTTTTCAGAAAGCCGATTTAAGAGCTGTTCTTCAATTTTTTGCCGAAACGGGAGACATTAACTTTGTTGTTGACCCGCCGGTATCGGGAACCGTCGACCTTAAATTAAGAAATGTCTCGTGGGCAACCGCACTTACGAGTATCCTTAATACTTATGAGTTGATTATAACCAAAGAGGGCAACACTTACCGTGTTCAGAAAATTTCGGATTATAGAAAGAGAATATTGGAAGCGCGTAAATACGAAGAACAGGAGAAGAACCTCATTCCTCTCGAAACCAAGATAATCGATTTAAGTTATGCCGACGCATCCGCTATGGTTTCGATTTTGGAGCAAGCGAAATCGGACCGTGGGAGATTGGTCGTCGATTCGAGAACCAATTCGATTATCGTTACCGATGTCCCCGAGGTCTTCCCGGCGATAGACAGTCTTGTAATGTTATTAGATACGGAAACTCCGCAAATAAGAGTATCCGCAAAAATAGTAAGCGTAGATAAAGATTACATCGACGAACTGGGTGTCTCGTGGGGGCTATCGGGGACGGAAATACAACCCGGCGACCAGAATGTAACCCTATCGGTTAATGCACAGGATGCCGTTCCTCTGGGTAATTTTACGTGGGGAATTGTTTCCGGTGATTATAATATCAACGCCCAGATAGCGGCTTTAACCTCCAAGAACCGCGGTAAAATAATAGACAGCCCAGAGATAGTTACGCTCGATAATATCGAAGCCAACCTAAAGGCCGGTGTAAAAATCCCCATACAAACCTTAGATGAAGCGGGAAATGTTATGACTACATTCTACGATGTAGGCGTCGACCTTACCGTAACACCGCACGTAACCAGCACCGACCGGGTTTCCCTCGCTATTCAAGTTTCGAGGAATTCCTACCAGCCCACGGCAGCTGGTTACACTATCAGTACACGTGAAGCCCGGACGAACTGTATAGTCGATAACAAAGGGGCATTAGTAATAGGTGGATTAACCACATCGGACAAAAAGAAATCGCAATCCGGCGTGCCGGTCTTGAAAGATATTCCAGTTATCGGACGGCTTTTCCGCTACGAACGTGAGGAGGAAACAGAATCCGAGCTTATCATATTTGTTACCCCATATATTGTATTACCCGGAGGGGATTCCGTCGGTAATTGAGATTTTTCCAATAGGCTATTTTAATTTTATATTCCGGAGAGTTTATGCCTGTTATTCCAGAATACTTAGAAACCCTTATCGACGAGCTTTCGCGCCTTCCCGGTATCGGCAGAAAAAGCGCGCGGCGTATCGCTTTTCATCTTCTGCACAAACCTAAAGACGACGCTTACGCGCTAGCCGAGGCTCTCCGAAATATGGTCGATAACGTGCGTTCGTGCAGCATCTGCCATTCACTTTCGGAGACCGACCCGTGTAATATCTGCACCGATGAAAGCCGCGATAGAAACCTTATTTGTGTAGTGGAGGAAATATCCGACCTTCTGGCGATAGAGTCCACCGGAAGCTACAACGGACTTTATCACGTTCTCGGCGGCGTTATTGACCCGCTTTCCGGTATCGGGCCGGAAGCTCTTACTATTCAGGCGCTTCTCGAAAGACTTAAGGGTAGCGATGTCGAAGAAATAATAATAGCGACGAATCCGACCGCGGAAGGGGATACGACCGCTATTTATCTCGCCAAGCTTATTCGTCCGCTAGGAGCTAAAGTTACTCGAATTGCGAGAGGTCTCCCGGTCGGCGGCGACCTCGAATTCGCGGATAAATCGACGCTGGCGAGAGCGCTGGAAAATAGGGTCGTTCAGGATTAATTTGTCGTAGGAGGCATCTCCCGATGCCGATGGGGTGGGATATATATAATCGATACAATCGATACAATCGAGACAAGGAAACCCCTCCTATCGACCCCAATAACCTTCGATGAAACTGAGAAATTCCTCTATTTCCACTAAAGGCCACTGGGTTTTTCTATCCGATATCGCGTTCTCCGGGTCGGGATGAACCTCGATATAGATAGCATCGACACCCAGAGCAAGAGTCGCGATAGCGATATGCGGGATAAATTCGCGGCTTCCCCCGGTGAAACCGCTTTCACTGCCGGGCTTCTGCTGACAATGGGAAACGTCCATAACGATAGGATATCCGGTTTCCGCCATTATCGGGACACTCCGGAAATCCACGACCAGATTGTTATACCCGAACGACGTTCCCCGTTCGGTAAGCAATATCCCGGCGGCGTTGGACTTTTCGGCTTTATCGGCGATGAACGCCATATCCTCCGGCGCGAGAAACTGCCCTTTCTTTATATTAACCGGTTTTCCGCTTTTTGCCGCGGCGATAACAAGGTCGGTCTGGCGGCAGAGAAATGCGGGTATTTGCAAGCAATCGACATATTCCGCGACTTTAGAAACTTGAGTGATGTTATGAATATCGGTCAGGACGGGGACACCGATTTTTTCACGGATTCCGGCGAGAATCTCCAATCCCCGGTCGATACCGATACCACGACTGGAGTCGATAGACAGCCGGTTCGCTTTATCGAAACTCCCCTTAAATATAAAGGGAATACCACGCTTTTGGGTTGCCTCGGCGAGTTTCTCTGCGACGCGGTTAGCCGATTCGCGGTTTTCTATCGCGCAGGGGCCGGCTATCAGCGCCCGAGGATTATCCCCACCGACTACGACATTGCCGATACGGACATCGTTAGCCGTTTTCCGAAGTTCTATCATAGAAAAAGTCAATCTGCTTCGGAGTTCGGCGATTCCGGCGTTCTACTCCGGAGTTCATGTCGAAGTTCATCTATCTCTAATTCCAGTTTTTCTTTCAGGGCCGCCTCGACCTTTATATGCGTTCTGTATAGAAGAGCCACCGCGACCAGTATAATAAGAAGAGCCACCGGATAAACATGTTCGGCCGGTAGCGAAAAAGCAATCGCAATGACTTCTAATAACCCTAGCGCGGCGATAACGAGAGCCCAAAATATCATAATCCCTCCCTGGTGTTTGGATTGGTAAATTATTCTTAATTTATGGTTTGTTTTCGCGTCGGTCAAGGCAAGATTTTTTAGGCCTTCAAAATCGGAAATCCGGTCATTGTGAACGAAGCGAGGTAATCGCAATGGTCCAACGAGATTCTTTCGGTCGTTCGCAATGACACGTTCGTCGATGATTATCTATAAAAATCGATAATCTCTTAAATG
>QNEE01000106.1 GCA_003645085.1 bacterium
GAAAATTGCTTTAGGGCCGACCCGGTCGAGCAGGGGAAATATATTTTGTGGTTGTTTTGCGACGATAACGCCGACTCCAGCTGGTTCCCCGGAAATTTAAAACCGATTATCCCGTCGGAGAAAGCGGTCGTATATCCCGATACCATCGATGTTCGCGGCCTATGGACAACCGATATAAAACTAACAAGGTAGGAAGGGTCTTTCGAACCAGACCACAGACGTGTTCAGTAAATCGAGACCAGAACCGTGAAACTTCACCCCAGTTTTTTAAAGACTTATTAAGATTTCCCTTGCAATAATTAAATCTAACGTTAATTTTAACAGATTATTATTCACTATTGAAGGAATTTCTATGCGTGAAATTCTACCTGAAATCGAGAAAGCGGTTCTACCTTTTCTGGATAGAGAAGGTGTAGAACTGGTGGAGCTTTCGATTTCGGGCGCCGACAGGTCTACCGTGATAAAATTCGTGGTGTGGACCGAGGGTGGTATCGACCTGGGGGATTTAACGAATCTTTCGCGGCATATAAGCGACCTGCTCGACGAGGCCGATTTGATACCGGGTAAATATACCCTCGAGGTTTCGTCGCCGGGCCTCGACCGCGAACTGAAATCATCCGCCGATTTCCGCCGTGCATTGGGCGAAAATGTCGAACTGAAAACGAAGGAAGGCGGTTATATTTCGGGAAAAATAATTTCGGTAAATCCCGAAGAACTGGTGATTGCAAACGATGAAAAACAAGAAAAAATCCCCATAAAAGATGTTTCCCGGGGAAAAATTATAATAGAATTCTAAAGAGAATAGTATGGCAAAAGTGGAAATCGCAAATGCTCAAATTGCCGAGGCGATAGAGGATATCGTCAGCGAAAAACTGCTCGACAAAGAGGTCGTTATGCAAACCCTGCGTGATGCTCTTTTGCTGGCGGTAAAAAAGAAATACGGCTCGGCGGAGAATGTCGAAGTCGAACTCGACCCGGAACTCGGAACCGTAAGGGTCCTGGCAAAAAAGAAGGTTAAGCGCGAGGTCGAGGACCCAACTATCGAAATCGAGGCCTCGGTGGCTAAAAAAATAGACCCGAAAATCCGCGTGAACCAGTGGATGTGGGTTCCGCTCGATTTATCGACCTTCGGCAGGAACGCTATACAAATAGCGAAACAAATACTGATACAAAGAATCCGAGAAGCCGAAAGAGAGCAGGTTTTCGATGACTATCAACACAAGGTCGGCGAGATAACCTCCGGGCCGGTCCAGCGTATCGAGCGCGGTGCGGTTATAATTAACCTCGGACGCACAGAGGGCGTTATCCCTAGAGGAGAACAGATACCCGGCGAACATTACGTAACCGGCAGGATAGTCCGCGCGCTGGTTATCGATGTCCAGAAGAACCCGAAAGGCCCGCAAATATTGCTTTCGCGAAGGTCGCCCGAATTCCTGAAAAAGTTATTCGAGTTCGAGGTGCCCGAAATCTACGAGGGCCGCGTCGAGATAGTCGGCGTGGCGCGCGAATCAGGCGAGCGGAGTAAAATCGCCGTCTATAGTGTGGACGATAAAATAGACCCAGTGGGAGCCTGTGTCGGCCTAAAAGGAACTCGTGTCCAGAGCGTCGTCAAAGAACTGAACAACGAAAAAATCGACATAATCGGGTGGGACCCAGACCCGGAAAGGTATATCGCGAGAGCCTTGTCCCCGGCAACGGTCCTTATGGCGTTCCTCGCAGCCGACGAAAGCCATATGATAGTCGTTGTCCCGGATGAGGAACTCTCGCTGGCTATCGGCAAAGGTGGACAAAACGCGAGACTCGCCGCGAAACTCACCGGATGGCGCGTTACACTATTCGGTCGTGAACAATACCAATCGCTGCTTATGGATGTCTCGCAGTTACCGGCTGTTACCCCCGAAGGTGCGGAGGCACTTCATAAATTCGATATCGACACCGTGCAGAAATTGGCGCGAATGAATATTGCCGCGCTACAGGAAATCCCCGGTATTGGCGATGATGCGTCTCTTATTCTCGCCGACGCGCTGGTTACTATGGAAGATATCGGGCTTGAACACGGTTTCGTAACCGACCGGGACGAACTCCTACGCGAACGCGGTATCGAAGATACACGCAAAGAAACGAAGACCGATAAAAAGGAAGAAGAAAACTCAGCAAAATAAGAGGAAAAGCAGAAGGTAGATTATATCAAAGAAAAAGTCGTGAAAGGTTTTCCGTTTGGCTAAAAGAATATACGAAAAAGCGCGAGAATTAGGTGTCGAGAGTAAAGAACTACTCAAGATGCTCCAGGATATGGGGTTCGAGCCGAAGACTGCCTCGAGTTCGTGCACCGAAAAGATGGAGAAAGCTCTCGCCGAAAAACTCGGCGAAAAGGCAACCCAACCAGAAAAACAAGGCGAAAAAGAACCCATAAAAGAAAAAGAAACAGCCGAAGACACAACGCGCAAAGCCCGCCGGGACGCTATACTGAAGAAAATCGGGATGGCGACCGGTGCGAAAGTATCGAAAAGAATAACGGTCGAAGTCGAACCGGAACCGAAAACGGCAAAACCCAAAACGGAAGTCCCAAAAACCGTCGAGGTCGAAACCCGGCCAAAACGCAAAGACCGAAAAAAACTCAAGCCGCTTCGAGTAATCGAACATCTTTCGCCGAGAGAACTCGCAGAGGTTATGAGCCTCGACGTTAAAGAGGTTCTAAGAGCCTGTATGGCTTTCGGCGTTATGGCTACAGCAAATCAACGCCTCGACCTCGACGTTATCGAAACCGTCGCCGAAGAGCTCGGTTTTTTCGCGATACTCGTCGACGAAGATGAATTCAGAGCGCCTCCCGAGGTCGAAAAAGTCGAAGAACCCGAAAAAGAATCAGAAAAAATCGCTACAGAAGACGAAAAACCGGAACCCAAAAAACCGAAGAAAAAGAAGAAAAAAAAGAAAGAACACCTTCCCGGCGAAATCAAGAGACCCCCTGTTGTTACTGTTATGGGTCATGTCGACCATGGAAAAACCACATTGCTCGATTATATCCGCAAGACTAATGTAGTAGCAGGAGAGAAAGGCGGCATAACACAGCATATAGGCGCGTATTCGGTAGAAACCGAACACGGTAAAATTACGTTTGTAGATACCCCGGGACACGAAGCGTTCACCGCTATTAGGGCCAGAGGCGCCGATATAACCGATATAGTCGTTCTCGTGATTTCGCAGGATGACGGCGTAATGCCGCAGACGAAAGAAGCTATACGGCACGCGAAAGCCGCCGATGTGCCCATTATCGTCGCCATAAATAAAATGGACCTTCCGGGAGCCAGTTCAGAAAAGGTTAAAAATGAACTCGCGCTACAGGAAGTGATGGTTGAAGATTGGGGTGGGGACGTTCTCTGCGCAGATATATCTGCTCTCACGGGCGAGGGTGTCGAACAACTTCTCGAACTTATCTCGCTTCAGGCAGAAATGATGGAACTCTCCGCCAACCCGGAAGGTGCCGCGGAAGGCGTGGTCGTCGAAGCCCTCCTCGACAAGTTCCGCGGAGCGACCGCGACTATACTCGTTAAAAAAGGAACCCTGAAGCAGGGGGATTCTATTGTAGCAGGCAGTTGCCCGGGGCGCGTCAGGAGTATGGAAGACGAACGCGGGAAAAGGCTCGAAGAAGCCGGCCCGTCGACGCCGGTCGTGATTACCGGCCTTAACTGCGTTCCGCAGGCCGGAGAACCGTTTAAAGCGGTCAAAAACGACATCGTAGCCAGAGAAATCGCCGAAAAGCGAAGAGCCGAGGACGAAAGCAAACGCGAAGGTGTTGCACCGAGAGAAGCGATGACTCTCGAAGATTTTTACGCGTTGTTCGAGGGCGGGAAAACTAAAGAACTTAATATTGTCCTTAAAACCGATGTCGACGGCTCCGCGGAAGCAATCCGAAATGTCCTGGAAAACCTGGGGAACGAAGAAGTCGGTGTTAAACTGATTAATGTCGATGTGGGCGATATCTCCGAAAACGATGTCCTGCTCGCGAAAGCCTCCGATGGCGTCGTCCTCGGATTTAATGTCAAACCTGACAACCGCGCTAAAAAGGCCGCTAAGCACGAAAAGGTCGATATAAAACTATACAGTGTAATATACGAACTCGAGGCGGATGTCCGCGCCGCTTTAGAAGGATTACTCGAACCGGAGGTAGTCGAAAACAAAATAGGCGTGGTTGAGATAAAAGAAATTTTTAGGATTCCGAGGGTCGGCGATATCGCTGGGTGCGTCGTTCGGGAAGGCGCCGTTCGTAGAGGAGCGAAAATAGAGATTGTGCGCGCGGAAGAGGTCATCGGGCAGGCCGAAGTTAAGGGGCTTAAACGATACAAGGACGATGTGAAAGAGGTAGCCGAAGGCGTCGAATGTGGGATAGAAATAGGCGGATTCAAGGATTTCAAGGTTGGAGACATTCTTAATGTTATCGAGGTCGAAAAAATTACTCGACGCCTCGAAAAATAATCTCTATGATAAAGCTATATAAGGACTTTGCGCAGAGCGTAACAGCCCGACCGAAACAAAACGAAAGCGTGGAACAGAAAGTTATAAGGCTCGTGAAGAAATCCTACGGACAACTGAAAGCGGCGAAGAAGCCCGCAGGGATGACCCGTTTTTTTATTGAACAGATTAATAATTTCGATTATAGTTTTCTATATGCTGTAACTTTATAATTAATCGAATTCGGGGATAACTTTTAAGGTGATAATCGGTCTAAGAACAGTCGAATTATTTATCCCGCACGCGCAATCGCTCAAGGAGAAACGCCAGGTTCTGCGCAGGATAAAAGACAGAGTGAAATCGAAATTGAACGTCTCCTATTCGGAAATCGACCATCAGGATAAATGGCAAAGAAGCTGCCTGGGTTTCGTAACAATCGCCAATCGACGCGTCGATATCGATAGGCGACTCGATAGCATAATCAGAATTATCGAAGCGGACGATAGGGTAGTGGTGGTAGAGATGGAACAGGAATATCTTTAGAAACAAAGAACTCGATGTCTATCCGAACCCGAAAGGTCGGTCGCGAGATACGCCGTATTATTAGCGAACTTCTCGAAATGGGCGAGATACACGACCCAAGGCTTTCCGGGATGGTTACTATTACAGGCGTCGACGTTTCGACCGATTTGAAATCGGCGCACGTTTTTTATAGCTGTTTTGGCTCCGATAACGAAATAGAATCCACCGGTCGCGCACTCGAAAGCGCCTCGGGATATATCCAATCCGAGGTCGGCGAAAAACTCGGGACGAAATTCACCCCGAAGCTAATATTCGAATTGGACAAATCTATCGCATACGGCGACCGAATAGAAAGAATAATCGAAGATTTAGAGGAAGATGAACCGGAACAACAAAATAATTCAAACAATCCGCAACGGTAACGGATTCATTATATTAGGGCATGTCAACCCGGACGGCGATTCGGTCGGTTCGATGCTCGCCCTGGCTCTTTATCTTAAAAAGGAAGCCGGAAAACGAGTGTTCCTGCCAGCGCCGGTCGAATGGCCCGGACGCTACAGATTCCTCGAAAAACATAGGGACGGCACCGGAACGCCCCCGACAGGCGATATCGACGCTTTGATAATCCTCGATTGTTCCACACCGGATAGAATCGATTGGGGGACTCTTACGCCAGACGATTTCGACAGTATCCCCAGAATCGTAATCGACCATCACGTCGAAGGATTCCCATTCGGCGATTTGAACTGGATAAACGCGGGCGCCTCCGCTGTAGGCGAAATGGTCTATGAGATGTTGACATTACTCGGAGCCGAGATTACTCCCCCGATAGCCGAAGCGCTGTATTCGGCGATAATTACCGACACCGGCAGATTCACCTTCGCAAATACGTCCGCGAGAGCGCTCGAAATATGCTCTAATTTAATCCGTCGAGGTGGTATCGAACCGTCCGTTATCGCAAAACAGCTATATTTTAATTTCTCGGAAGAGTATTTTAGGAATATAGGTATAGCCCTTTACAATTCCAGAACATACTGCGATGCGAAAATAGTATTTCTCACACTCGATAACGCTTCCGTTCGCTCTTTCTCCACCTCGTTCGAGGATACCGAGGGAATCGTCGACCTAGCGTTGAACCTCAGAGGAGTGGAATTGGCCGCACTGTTTAAAGAGATTGATGAGAACGTTACTAACGTATCGCTCAGAAGTCGCGGGAATATCGATATCACACCGGTAGCCGCGGAATTCGGTGGTGGTGGACATCGGAATGCGGCTGGGTGCACCTTAAATATGCCGCTATCTCTCGCCCAGAATACCCTGCTCGAACGATTAGAGAAACTACTTGACAAAACTAAAAGAAAAGTCGATATTGACACAGTTTGATGGAATCGTTCTTCTCGATAAGCCCGAGGGGCCGACAACCGCGAAGTGCGGAAGGGAAATCGCCCGTTACCTCGGGAACAAGGTCGGTCACGCGGGAACACTCGACCCGTTGGCAACAGGGCTTGTAATATTGCTCATTGGACGTGCGACAAAGATATCCCGATATTTATCCGGACTGGATAAAACCTACACCGGCAGAATATTCCTCGGAAAGAAAACAGATACCGGCGATTCCGAAGGAAAAATTATTTCGGAAAAACCGATTGAAATTTCAGAAGAAAAAATCCGAGAAATAGCCCCGCGAATGATAGGTTCCCACGAACAACGACCTCCGGCGTATTCCGCTGTAAAACATAAAGGAAAAGCGCTATATAAATACGCCCGACAGGGAATAAAGGTCGAGGTCGAACCGCGAACGGTAAGTGTCGATAAATTCAGAATAATATCGGTGGACTCGCACGGAATAGCTTTCGAGGCCGAAGTGAGCAAAGGGACATATATAAGAGCGCTGGCCGAACGATTCGGCGAAATCGCCGGTTGTGGCGCGCATTTGTCCGAACTGCGAAGAACTACTATCGGCTCGTTCTCTGTGGAAAATGCCCTTTCGTTCGAGAAAATTCTGTTGCTCGCGCAAAAATGCGAACTTAAAAACGAGTCGATTACTATGAGCGAGGCTCTCGGTCATCTGCCGGAAATCGCGGTCGATGCCGAAGAAGCAAAACGAATCGCTTTCGGAAAATTAATCGATTTGGATAGAATAGAAATTAACGAAAACGGGCTTTTTAGAATTACCGCCGAAAACGAGTTAATCGCGATAGCGCGTAAAACGGGCGATTCGAAACGGCATTATAAATACGAACGTGTTCTTATAACCCCGGAAGAAATTGAAAACTGAATATCTGATACGACCTCGCCCCATTACCGAGCGCTCGGTGGTGGCGGTAGGCAGCTTCGATGGTCTCCATCTCGGTCACAGAGCTATATTCGACAGACTTATCGAACGGGCGAAAAAGCTCGGCGTTCCGTCGGTAGTGTTGAGTTTCGACCCACATCCGAAACAAGTGGTCGGTTCGGGAGACCTGAAGCTTCTTACACCCGGCGACGAAAAGCCCCCCGCTATCGCAGCGCTTGGTGTCGATTTACTCGTTATAGTGAAATTCGACGAACGCTTAGCAGCACTGAGTTCTGAAGAATTTGTCGAAGAATACTTGACAGGGGCGCTCGGCGTGAAAGAAATGGTCCTCGGGACCGACCACGGTTTCGGTAAAAACCGTTCCGGCAGCGCGGAAAGCCTCGAAAATGTAAGCCGGTCGCACGGATTCGAAATCGTGGTTATCGAACCCGTTCTATGGATGAACGAGCCTATAAAAAGCAACCGTATCAGGAAGTCGGTCGCCGAGGGAGATATGCGCCGTGTGGCTCATATGCTCGGAAGACCGTATCCGATTGGCGGAGAAATCGTAAAAGGGCGCGGACGCGGACAGAAACTCGGGTTTCCAACCGCGAATATTAGAACCCCAAACGAGAAACTATTGCCGCCGCCGGGAGTCTACGCAGCCTCCGATGAAAGCGGTCAACCGGGACTGGTGTATATCGGCTCGTGCCCGACATTCGCCGACGGCGAATTTACAGTGGAATTCCACCGTATCGAACCGGCGAAATACAAGGTTGGGGAAAGAATAAACATTTCGCTGTTCGAACGGTTCCGAGGAGAAATCACATTCCCAGACTCGGGGGAACTTGTAAAACAAATCGAACAGGACCGTATCAGACTCGTGGATTGGGTGGAAAACACATCTGGGATACGAAAATAGATATTTTTAGATAATCTAACAGGCAGGAGGAAAAGTTGTCTATCACAAAAACAAAGAAAAAGGAGATATTCGAGAAATTCTCCCGCGAACCGGGCGACGTCGGTTCTCCGGAGGTCCAGATTGCATTATTGACCGAGAGAATAAACAAACTCTCCGAGCATTTCAGGCAAAACCCGAAGGATAATAACTCCAAAAGAGGTTTCTTTATCCTTATCGGACGCAGAAAGCGACTTCTCGCTTATCTCAGAAGAAAAAACTACACACGTTACAAGTCACTTATCGTCGAATTGGGCATTCGCAGATAAACGACCCGTAGAGACTAATTTACCGGCATGCCGTTTAAGGGTTTGCCGGTATGCTGAACATCAGAAAGGAAGTAAAATGTCCAAAGAATATGTTGAAACAGAAATTAACGGATACCCTCTGAGGATAGAGACCGGAGAGGTGGCTAAACAAGCCAATGCCGCCGTTATGGTGGTTATGGGCGAAACCCAGATACTCGTTACCGCTTGCGCGAGCAAGGAACCCAAAACGGATTATAATTTTTTCCCGTTAACTGTCGAATACCGACCGAGAACATACGCCGCAGGGAAAATACCCGGAGGCTTTTTTAAGCGCGAGGGAAGACCACACGGCGATGATATCCTAAACGCGAGACTTATCGATAGGCCGATAAGACCTCGTTTCCCGAAAGATTTTATGCACGAGGTTCAGGTTTGGTGCATGCCTGTCTCTTTCGACGGCGCCAACGACCCGGATGTTTTGGGTATTCTCGGCGCGAGTGCCGCCCTATCGATATCGGATATACCGTTCGACGGCCCGTTCGGTGCCGTTCGTGTCGGATACATCGGCGGCGAATATGTAGCCAACCCGACTATCGCCGAACTCGAAGAGAGCGCGATGGACATCGTCGTCGCGGGAACCGCCACAGATATCATTATGGCCGAGGGC
>QNEE01000107.1 GCA_003645085.1 bacterium
AATCGACCTTAATTTTAGGTGATTGCTTTCGTTCTGGCACCAATTATATTGAGGTGCCGTGGACCTATATGCTTATGAACAAATAACTAAGAGTGAATCAACATCAGGAACGCTATAGCTATTCTTCTCATTTTATACCCCCATGTTTATTTAAAATGAACTGCTTTTTTGTAATACGATTTATTTTTATATGTTGCTTTTATGAGATAGATGCCGGAGCCGAGGGATTCGTCTGGTGTCCATATGTAGCGATTTGCCATTGGCAAACCTTGGGCTACAAGACGGCCATTTATGTCGAATATTTCGACTTCAGAAACCTGTGGTGCGCATATTGTTAATGCACTATTAAACGGATTGGGATAAACGGTTAGCTCAAAACTCTCGGGTTTAGCATATTCTTCCGCGATTCCCGTATGTAGATTTACCGTAAATGCCGCAGAGCCGATGTTTTCCCAGCAGGGATAAAGGTCTTTTGCGATTACGATTACTGAGACCGAGGTAGTCGAATCCGGGAATCCCCAAATATAGAGCGTTCCAGCCTCGAATGAGAACGTTTCTACGGTATCCAGGTTCATCAAGACCAGTAACGATGTTGTATCCACGCCGCTCGTGTCATTAACATATACAAGTAACGTGTCCCCGGGATATAGAGTGTCTGTCGTTAAGCGTTCGATATAAGGACCGAGCGAATCGATAAGCGGGTCTAAATAATACCACCAGCAGATAGAATCGAAAGGCCAATAACCACCGGTATCGTATATGGATTCTATGCACAGGTGTATTGTATCCCCAAGCGAATAACTAATCGTCGGGATAATCAGGAAAAGCGTTGAATCCATAACTGATAAAAGGTCACCGCCTGGAACTAAAAGGCTATCCTCCCATTTTATTGCGACCGAGTCCGCTTCTATCGCTCTGTAGTTTTCGATTACGATTCCTATAAAAACCGTCTCCGGCTGACACGGAATAGCCGAGAATTTAGAAGGTTCGTAATGAAAATGCGGTATTGTATTGCAATTGAAGAAGTTATAAGCAAGTTGCTTATTGTCGAACTGCGCATAACCCCCTCCCAACCAAGCGTATCCATGCCATATACTCATATCCGAAGTAGCGAGTATAATTCCTTCGCCGAAATGGCTTAAAGCAAGGACTACCGGTTCATGAGGGACTACTATTGTCGTCCCGGGTGGCCAGGGGTCGTATTCCAGCGAAAACGCGTCGTCGTCGCCCCAAGCAAGACGGCGGGCGGGCGGAGTTATATTCATACTCCCACCGCGCATAATCAATATTGAGTCTATCCCCGATACTATGGGATGGTACATAAAGTCTTTTATAACAGCGAATTCCGGAGTCCCATAGTAATTTGTCGAATCGATTATCCCATCGGTATTGATAAACAGCCCTGTGTTCCATAAAGAGTCAGAAAGGAGTTCATTTAACGCGTTATCAAGACCGCAGCAATCCCCCAATATCGCAAGTGTTCCACCATTATAAACGAATCTAATTAAAGCTTCCGTTTTACTAAGAGATAGTGGGTTATCCTTTGAATATATACCGACGAGGTCGTGTTCTTTATAAATCGACGTATCGTAGCCTATAGATTCGATATCTACCCAACAGAAATGGCGGTTTAAAAAGACGAAGAAACTGTCCAAATTGTTATGGGTAACGTGGGGCGCCAGGTCTGTCATATCGAAAAATAGCTTGCAACTATCGCACGGGTTGGGGTTAGTATCGGGAGTGTCGATATGAGTAATATGGAAATCAAGGAATTCCGGCGGCGGTTCCCCGACAACCCCTGGACAACAGGGTTGCGACCGGAGAGTCGCACAAATAATCAATAATATTGCTATATTTAAGAATTTCACGGTCATTCCGGTTCTGTATCAACACAAGGTAAATCTCCCTCATCCGGGAATTCCAGTCCGGCTTCCGGCGCATCGCAGATAATGGGGATGTCGACACAACAAGAAGGCGTATCCGTTAAATTACCCGCGCAATCTATAATACGTCCGACGCATATAGTCATAATCCCGCTTCGAGGGTCAGGATCGGGGAAAAACAAATCAGGGGTAATCTCAAGTTGCAGTTCACAAAAATCCACTCTGTTTCGGAATGTTGTGTTTATTGTTTAATAGCCTGAAAAACTACAGCTATGAATCGTCGTCTTTTTTTTGTTTCTTCCTAACTTTTCTTTCGTCCTCGGAGCCCGGCTCTGTTTTAAGCAGGTCGACATCGACCGGCTCCGCGGATATAATCTCGGCCTCGGTTTCGTTAGGCGGATTCATGATAAAATCGAGGTCGATTTTCTCTACGGGTTGTCTTTGTTCAGTTTTCTCCTCTTCCCCTACAATTGTTTCTAATTCTTTATAGGCTCTAATATCGGTCGAAAAGTGAATATTCTGAATCTTCCCTCCGCTTTTTTCCTCGATTCGTCTTTCTTCTTCGTCCAGGGGGGTGACCACTACCACGAGAGTTTCGTTAAAGAACCTCATCCTCCTTACGAGACAATTAATCAATTCACGTTTATACAATAGGTTTAAATCCATCAATTCCTCGGGACTTTCGATAACGAAAATGGGTGCCAGCAAAGGGCTTTTATACGGTTTTTTATTATTAAGACCGGATATTTCCGCCCGCATAGTATCGATATCATTTTCTATTTTTATTAGTTCTTCAAGACGCTTATCGCGGTCGTAACCGGCGTGGGGAAGCGCTTCGAGAAGAAACCCTCTTTCCTCGTTCATTTTCTCGATTTGAATAAACATCTCCATTAATTTGTCCATTTCGGCGGAATTCCCTTTGGCCTTAGGGAATTTCTCGTGCAGACGTTCGTAGAGAAACACGAGTATTTTTTTATCCACAAAATTGGCGCGCTGAATTCCGCTAGGACCACATCTTCTGATGCAGCCGTAGTATAAAATTGGGTTCTTTTCGCTGGGGGTAATAGCCATCGGGCTGAATAAAGCCATCCTCTGGGCACAGTAACCACAGACGAATAACCGCTGTCTTTCGAGCGCCGCCCACAGTTTGCCGGGAGTATTGACGAGAACGAGCCTGTCACGCAATAGCTTGACATGTTCTTCGTCGCGTAACTTACGAAGTCTTTCTTCGCGCTGTTCCTTTACGGTTCTGATTTTGCGTTTTGCCATAGGAAATAAAACCGAAATTGGAATTTCTCGACGGGTTTATTGTTTCTAAATATTACTAAATATAGGGGCAAAGTCAAGCGTGAATTGTTCGAGGAAATTACCGTCGGTAAATTATGTCGTAAGAATTTTTTTCGCGAAAACACACCGCGCAATGCTTCAATCTCAGTTTAATCTACCTATTTGCAGGAACCGTAGAGTCATATTGGAAATACTATTTTTTAACTCAATTTATAAAGGAAAACGACTTATTGTTTCGACAAGAGCGGGCTGTCACGGTTTTTGCAACGTTCGGTAAGGTAATAGGAATATGTTATTTCCGAACGCAAAAACCCCATCAATGACACCTTTCCACCCCCGCGCCAGCCCTTAGCTTACGGTTATTTCCATAATCCATAGCTGAAATCGCGGGCTATTCTCGATTGAGAATCCGGCTATGTTATAATTTTTAAGGAGACTCCTCTCCCCTTTCGGCTTGCCGTTAGTTTATTATATTCATATATTGTTATAATCCGAGGTTCGGGTTGTTAGCACCCAGACCTAAAAACACTGAACATTTGAACCTTTCGAACGGGAGTGAACTTGAAAAGAATAAACTTTCTTTTTGCGGTGCATCTCCACCAGCCGGTGGGTAACTTCGAGCGGGTATTCGAATACGCGACGGAATCTGCCTATATGCCTTTTTTAAAAGCTATGGCGAAAACACCGGATTTTTTATTCGCGTTTCACGCCTCTGGGCCGCTCTGGGAATATTGGGAAAATCGTTTTCCCGAGATGTTCGACATAATTTCTGAGATGGTCGCCAGAAGACAAATAGAGCTACTCGGCGGCGGTTTCTACGAACCGATACTCGCGGTAATTCCTCGCAGAGACGCTATCGCACAGCTTAGGATGATGTCCGTTTTTCTCGAAGGTAAATTCGGCTATAAGCCGCGCGGGGTATGGCTCACCGAGCGTATCTGGGAACCACATTTGCCGGAATTGCTCGCCGAAGCCGGTGTCGAATATACGCTGACCGACGACTATCATTTCAAATGCGTCGGGATAGTCGGCGAGAAACTGCTTGGGTATTATATTACCGAAGACAACGGTCGGGCGATAAACATTTTTCCTATTTCCGAGGATTTACGATACGCAATCCCGTTCAAAGAGCCGCAGGACACGGTCGATTTCCTTATCCGCAACGCCGACCGAACCGGCAGACGCGCGGTCGTTTTCGGTGACGACGGCGAAAAGTTCGGCCTGTGGCCAGGCACCAAACAATGGGTATGGAACGAAGGTTGGATGAAACGGTTCGTCGAGGCTATTCTGGCCAACAGCGACGTTATCGAAATGCGTCACTTCGGAGAGTGGATAGACCGGAATCCGCCTTCGAGTCGGGTCTATCTTCCCACGGGTAGCTATTTCGAGATGAGCGAATGGACGCTCCCCGCGAAACTGTCCGCCGATTTCCACTGCAAAGTGCAGACGCTGCGCGACAAAGGGGAACTCGAAGATTGGCGCCCGTTCATTAAAGGCGGATTCTGGCGCGGTTTCCTGACCAAATATCCCGAAGCCGACTGGATGCACAAGCGAATGCTCTATGCGAGCGATAAATTATCCGCCGCGGAACCGTCCGCCGACGCCGCGAAAGCGCTCTATCGCTCCCAATGCAATTGCGCTTATTGGCACGGTGTTTTCGGCGGGCTATACCTCCCCCATTTGCGCAGGGCGGTCTATAACAATATCCTGGCGGCGGAGAATAAAATCGCCGGCGATAGACCTCTTGCCGAACGCTCCGATATCGATATCGACGGATGCGACGAGGTTATCCTCCGCGACGGTAATCTTCAACTATTTATCAAACCATCCGATGGCGGCAAAATCGCCGAAATAGATATTCTGAAACCCGGTAGAAATATAACAGATACCCTCTCGCGAAGACCGGAGGGCTATCACCAATTCGTGAAAAACATCGGCGAAAAATCCGACTATTCCGGTGAAAGCGCCGTGTCGATACACGATATCGCACAGGTAAAAGAGTCCGGTCTCGCGAACCTGCTCCACTACGATTGGTATAACCGCCGTTTTCTTGTAGATTTCGTTTTCGGCGCGGGACTGAGCCCTAAAAATCTCCGCGCGGGTGATTTCCCAGAACTCGGCGATTTCGCTGATATGCCGTTCGAGATAGTCGAAGGCCCGACGAAAACCGAAGATGGTTTGAGCGTTACTATGCGCCGCGAGGGCGCGATTTTCCACGGCGATATCCCGACACCGCTGACAATCGACAAAACAATCGTTCTCCGCTCCGGCGGTGAGAGTTTCGGCGCGCGATATATTCTCAAAAACCCGAACGACGATGAACTCGCGGTCCATTTCGGCACGGAGACGCATTTCTCGCTTATGAGCCGCGACCATCCCGATGTCCATTTCCATTTCCCGACCGCGAGCCTGCGCAATATCCGCCCCGGCGAGACGCACGAGTTCGCTAAAATCGACGGCTACGAACTTCACGAGCACGCCGATGGTTTCAAGATATTCTGCGAATGCAACGAATGCGCACTGTGGATGTGGCCGGTGGAGACGGTTAGCAACTCCGAGTCCGGTTTCGAGCGCATTTATCAGCAGACCAGCCTTCTTCATCACTGGCGGGCGATTATCCCGCCAACCGGCGAAATCTCAATCGAACTGAACTGGAGAGTAGAAATAACATAAAGGGCGCCGAGATTCTGATGCGCTGTGGAGCTACACATTCTGTCATCTCGGAGTGTAACGGGAAATCTTTCCGGGAAATAGTTCCGAACGCGGTTTCTCCGAAGGGAAAAAGGGGTCCCGCCGGTCGGCGTTAAGCCTATTTGATATAAACTACCTTTGCGGTGGCGTTCGTCCCTTTTATTCGGACGAGATATATTCCCGAACCGATTGATTCGTTGGGTTGCCACCGGCACGCGCCGGAGTTGTTCGTGCTCGACGGCTCCGCCGACTCGCTTCCTGTTAGCGGGATATTAGCGACCATTCGCCCGCTTATATCGAATATTTCGATTTCCAATTGTAGGCCGGACATTCCTGTCTGGTCGCCGCCGTTTTGAACAGACAAGAATGTCTGTTCTACCGAGATTTTAACCGTCGAGTTGAACGGGTTCGGTGCGACTGATATCGAAATAATCTCGGGTCGATGCAGTCGTTCGGCGATTCCCACGCCGGTATTGCGCAGAATCAGAACGGCGTATCGGTCGGCGATGAAAACATAATTCGCCTCGGCATAGACGCATTTTGCGCGTCCGCCGGTATCGAAAGCATCATACTGGACAAGTGAATCCCCCGGCGAGATTATTCGATACGGTATCACGCCATCGCGGTCCGCAGCCACATAGAGCCAATCGTTGGCCACGGCGATGCCCTCCGCATCGTCGTCCGTATCGATTTGCGCTACCTCCGCCGGAGAAGACGGGTCGGAAATATCGAAAATGATAATCCCGTCATCGCCCGCGGCGGCGTAAGCGTAATTTTCGGTTACCGCGAGAGCCTTGTATTCGTAACCGGTGGCTTCGGGGTCGCTGCCGTATTCGGTCATCGCGAGCGTCTCTAAAACCAGAAAGCCGTCGGTCTCGTCGCAAACATAGACGTATTCCATATCGGTATCGAACGCCACCGGGTCGCTGCAAACGGCTTCCTCGATAATGCTCGGAGTCGTCGGGTCGAGAACATTGACTTGCGATACCCCCGAATTGGTAAGGACGTAGCAGATGCTCCCTTCGAGCCTGACATCGAGCGCGGAACCGGTAACCGCGACATCGGTAACGAAAGAAGGGAAATCGTAAAGGCCGTCGGAACGGTATATGCCGAGGCCTTCCGCAGCAGCGGCGGCGTAGATATATTGCGCATGATAAACCGCGCCGTTGAATCGACTGCTGCCGTGATAATGGAAAGTATGTGTCGGCGTGGACATCTCCGGTATATTGAAACCATCGAGACCATAAAGCTGCGAAGACACGAGCATTTTCGTCCCGGTAGCCCAGATATATTCGATATCCGAATGCCGGTCGGCTCGACTGACATAGGTGATATCGCTCGGCGTTGTCGAAGCGTCGGCGAGTTGGAGGCCCTCCGGAGTTGTGATATACAACAAACCGCTCTCGACATCGAGGCGAAGAACGCTGGTAACGCTGACAGGATAATGGTCGATTAGAGTCGGGGTCGTGGGAATCGTAACATCGAGTGTAAGAACGCCGTAGTTGCCCGCGCCGACGTAAGCGATGTTATCTTCCACAACAATACTCGTGAACGAACGCCCACTCGGCGCCGGATACGAACCGGAAGGGGTCGGCGCATCCGGGTCGGAGACGTCGAGAACGGTTACGCCGGCAATCTCTGCGGCAACGAGAACGTAATCCCCGATTTTTTCGCCCTGTCTAAGGTATGTCGTCGAGGTGTAGCTTCCGCGAAAAGATGGTGCTCCCGGTGTCGAAATATCGACGATTCTGAAACCGCCAAGCCCGCGCAATAAATAGGCATAATCCCCCTCGACAATAATATCGCTGATGCCTCCGGTAACCATCAGAGAGCCTACGAGCGAGGGTGCGGACGGACTCGTTATATCGACGATATGGAGGCCGAATGTTTTTCCACCGATGTAGGCGAAATCCCCCTGGATGTCCACGCATACGACCTCGTCGCCGAGCCCCAATTCCGCTATAAGCACTAAGTTTTCCGGGTCGGTCCTATCGAATATTACTAAACCTGTATTGCCCGCAGCGGCGAACAGATAATCCCCGGAGAGCTCGATTCCGGAGACATTGTCGCCAAGGTAATACCACTCGACAAGAAAGCAGTCGAGTGAATCCGAAACGTCGAATATGCCGACACCGTAAGCGCATCCCGCAAACAGGTAGTTCCCGTCGATTTTGACCTCCTCGAAATCCGCCCAGAGTTCGCTGCCGACATATTCCAGCGGCGTAGTGGCGAGCGTTGACAACGACACGAATAAAAGTAGGGTCATTATTCTGCGGAGCATTTTTTACATCTCCCCTTTCATCAGTTCGGATATCGCGGAGTTATATATGTGTTTAAGTTCGGCGATTCCGATATCGATATCGGTATTTCGAACGCAAAGCCTTTTGCCAGATACTTCTCCTAATAATACTGCGGATATGGCGTTATCTTTAACAATTTGTTTGAAGTAATCGGCCTTATCTTCTTTTATTCCAATTAAATAACGCCCCTGCGATTCACTGAAAAGGAACCTGATTGAGTCGCGATTATCCGGAAGCTCGACCGATGCGCCGATATCCCCCCAGATACAACATTCGGCGAGAGCGACCGCCAGACCGCCGTCGGAGATATCGTGACAGGAGTCGATAATACCGGCTTCGTTGGCTTTCCATATTGCGTCTGCGGCTTTCAGTTCAGCTTCCATATCTACTATCGGCGGTTTTCCGAGAGGCTCCGTTCCGACAATCAGTTTTTGAAGCGCGCTTCCGCCGAGTTCGGTCTCGTTCGTCGACCCGAGGATATATATCGAGCTGCCCTCGACAAAGCCCTGACGGATGATGCGTTTCTCCCCCGTTATTTTGCCGACCATACCTATGACCGGTGTCGGGAAAATTGGGCCTTCGGGCGATTCGTTGTAGAAACTGACGTTACCGCCGGTTACGGGTATTTTATACGCACGACAACCGTCGCCCATACCTCGGACGGCCTCGACGAAAGGCCAGAAACTCTCCGGTCTTTCGGGATTTCCGAAATTCAGGCAGTTAGTAATTCCTATCGGTATCGCGCCCGTGGCAATCACATTACGCGCGCTTTCGGCAAGCGCCTGCAGTCCGCCTAAATACGGGTCGAGATAGCAATACCTACCGTTGCAGTCGGTCGAGATAGCGATGAACGTCCCACTGTTTTTAACGCGCATAACGGCGGCGTCCGCGCCGGGTTTCGTAAC
>QNEE01000108.1 GCA_003645085.1 bacterium
ACTTATATATTAAAATATATATATGTTTTTTATTTTGTCGACCATTAAATTAAAAGAGGGATTTACAAAAAATTTTAGTATATGCGAATATTGTATTTGCGGTGGATAATCCGCGACCACTCACCCGAGCAAAGCAAAGAAACCCGCAGGGACAGACCGTTTTCGGCTGAACCATTTAGTAATTCTATTCGATAAACTATGGTATAGGGCATTTCACTATATACAACTCAAATTTTCGGGAAACCATCCTGTTCGACTCCGTCCTTGACTTTTTCATTATTAATCGTATCTTACTTTTGCTGGACGGGGAGCTACGGCTGAGAACCCAATGGGTAACCCGCGAACCTGAACCGGATAATGCCGGCGTAGGGATTCAGTTCACACCTCGGCCAACCGGGGTTTTTTATCTAAAAAGGAGCATTAATGCTGAGCCTATTAGAAGAAGCAAAACAAGGTCTCGTCCCCACCGAGATTATAGTCGCCGCAAATAACGAGATGGTCGAACCGGACGACCTGCGCGAATTAGTCGCTCAAGGGAGAGCAGTAATACTGCGTAACCGCAATCGCACGAAAAAAATCGACCCGGTCGCTATCGGCGAGGGTCTTCGGACAAAAGTCAACGCCAATATCGGCACCAGCGGGGATATTGCGGATATCGAGGTCGAGGTCGAAAAACTCAAAGCGGCTGTCGACGCGAAGACCGACACCGTTATGGACCTCTCTACCGGCGGCGACCTCAAAGCGATACGCGAGAGGATTATCGCCGAGTCGCCCGTCCCGGTTGGAACCGTGCCGATATACGAGGCTGCGGTCAACCGGCGACAGGCGGGAAAGCCGGTCGTCGATATGCACCCCGACGAGCTTTTCGATGTCATAGAGCAACACGGCGAGCAGGGAGTAGATTTTATAACCGTCCACTGCGGAGTTACACAGAAAGTCGTCGAGGAATTCCTGTCGTGCGACCGGGTGATGGATATCGTCTCGCGCGGTGGCGCATTCCACGCCGAATGGATACATAAACACAAAAAGGAGAACCCGCTATATCGACATTTCGACCGTTTGCTTAAAATCGCAAAAAAATACGAGATGGTGTTATCTTTGGGTGACGGTCTGCGCCCCGGCGCAATCGCCGATGCTACCGACCGCCCGCAAATCGCCGAGCTTAACGTCCTCGGAGAACTGGTCCAACGCGCCAGAGAGGCCGGAGTGCAGGCTATGGTCGAAGGCCCCGGCCATGTGCCTATCGACGACGTCCCGCTCAATATGCACATTCAGAAAGAGCTGTGCGACGGCGCACCGTTTTACGTCCTCGGTCCGATAGTAACCGACATCGCGCCCGGTTACGACCACCTGACAAGCGCTATAGGCGGAGCTATAGCGGCTATGAGCGGCGCCGATTTTCTGTGTTACGTTACCCACACCGAACATTTGTCGTTACCAGACCCCGCGGCGGTAAAAGAGGGGGTAATCTATACTCGAATCGCCGCACATGCCGGCGATATCGCCAAAGGAGTTATCGGAGCCTGGGAATGGGACGAGAAGATGAGCTGCGCGCGACGTCGCCTCGACTGGAAAGCTATGATGGAACTGGCGATAGACCCGACTTTAGCGAAACAAATCCGTGAATCATCGCTGCCCTCCGACGAAGATACCTGCACGATGTGCGGGGAATTCTGCGCAGTGAAGAGGATAGGGGAAATAAAAAAGAAATAAAGGGTAGGAACTGCCTAAAATGGGAAAGGGGTAGCACTATAATTTATTCAGTAATGCTTTCTTTTATTAAATCTTCAATTCTTTCCTTCGGATACTGCGATTTCACTGATTTTACTGCGTCGATTAGTTTATCGTCCGTAAGCCCAAAATTATCCTTAATATATTGAGCCGTGGCTATGATCGAAAGATCTACGGCGTTTTTATCCGCGAATAATTCAACGATCTTATCAATTCTTTCTTGTTCAGGGGCTTCGATATATTCGTTATAATCGATATCAGAAGCCTCAATAAAATATCCTTTCTCGTCACGCCATTCCATACTGACCATATGAGCAGTATGGGCAAGGTCGAGTTCGCAAGCAGCCTCGCCAGAGAACGGCCCATAGTGATAAAGCGTATAACTAAAATCCGTAATACCATTTCGCGTAAGAAAATACATTATTTTTTGGATAAACGTCTTTCCTACCTGTTTTCCGGCATCCCTCTCGTGGATTTTTTTTACCACATAGCTTATTATAGCAGGATTTCTGAACATACTCTCTCTCTCTTTCATTTCTCCTCTTCCTTTATGATTTCTTCTGCTTTCTCACGGTCTTCCGGTTTCGCATATATCCTGACAGTTTGGACTTCTCCCATATTTTTAACGATAGTCGAATACTCAGAAAGGGGGCTTGCGGATTTCTTTTTATCGATAATCATTATTTGCTCAACTTTGGGTAAATTATACCACGATTTATTTGCTAAATCTGTATAAGTCCATATCTTACGGGACATTAGCTTTTCAAGCTTTTTCAACAATAAACCTGCGTCTTCTACCCCCTGCAAATCTATTTCATAAATCGACCTAATATGCTCTCTTTCCTTAATAGTCTTACACCACTCATTCTCGCAGTTGTCTTTAATAAAACGCCATACGTCAGTATCGTCAACCATTAAATATTTATCTATGTCATCTGGTTTTGGGAAAGTACCTCCCTTTTCCCGAAACATCTCCTTTAGAACCTCTTGCAATATATAATCATAAGCCCTTCGAGTCTTGTGAAAATAAACCTGTGTAAACATTTGGTAGCGGGCTAATATCAAGGCCTCGGCAACATGCCAACCTCCTTCTTCAACTCCGACTATTACTTTATCTTCTTCCTCTGGGTCCACCCCTAAAGTGATTGTTACAAGAAGTCTTTCAACATCATATACACCATACTTAACACCTATATGATGAGAATCTCTCAATAAGTAATCTGCCCGATCAGCGTCTAATTGGCTTGAAATTATCTCTTTCCAAAAGATTTTAGGGCCTAATACTTCGGGATTCCCCTCGATTAATGCTGCGACTTCATCGGCAGTAACTCTAGAATTTATATTCCCTTCGATAACTTCCCTTAAAGGACCTTTTATAATCTCAACTGTATAATCTTCATGTTTGTAATGCTTTTCAGTTCCTGGTTTTATTGGAAAAGCTTCCTCCGAAGCATGCGAAAATGGCGCGTGGCCTACATCATGGAGTAAAGCCGCCAATCTTACTAGTGGTCTATCGATTTCTAAACCAGAAGTATCATAATTCAATTTTTCTCTTAATAAATCTTTATTCCGATCATCCGACGTTATTGCATCATACATTCTCGTCGCGAGGTCCATAACTCCAAGGGAATGCTCGAATCGAGTATGGCTAGCCCCCGGATATACCATATCCGTCATAGCTAACTGTTTTATACGCCTGAGCCGCTGGAACGCAGGATGGCCTATAATCTGTTTTTCCCAATCACTAAACTGTATAAAACCGTATAGTGGGTCCCGAATTTCGTTCGACGCCATAACCTTTTATCCTTGAACGCGTTGCTGTTAATAGGAAAAACAACTTACTAATAAATATACATTTTTTTATCAGAATGTCAAGCCTATTTCAACATTCATTCTAATCCCTCACTATCGCCAAATCCGCATATTTCAATAACAACCTCTTTGTCCCGTATTTAGGGAACGCTACGGTTAAGGTTGCGTTCTCTCCCCACCCTTTTACGGCGCGGACCTCCCCGCGGCCAAAAAAAGGATGTTCCACAATTGCTCCCGGAGCAATAGCCGGCTCTCCTCTGTGTCGCTTATTTCCGCCCGTATGCAGAATTACCAACCCGGCACGTTTATTCGAGCGCGTTTCTTTTTGGATGAGGTTATCGGGTATTTCATCGATAAACCTGCTACGGAAACCGATGTATTCTTCTCCGAACTTTTGGCGCCGTCCCGACCAGAAAAGGTGGACCTTTTTGCGCGCCCGAGTAACTGCGACATAGAAAAGCCTCCGTTCCTCTTCAAGCTCCTGCGTGGACTCCATAGAACGAGCGATGGGGAAAAGACCCTCCTCGAGCCCGCAGATATAAACGATATCGAATTCTAGCCCCTTCGCCGAATGAACAGTCATCAAACTGACCGTCTCCTCGTCCGGTCCGTATTCGTCGATTCCCGTCAAAAGGGATGTCTCTGCCAGATAAGCGGCGAGAGACGGCTCTTCCGGGTGCTTTTTCGCAAACTCGATACCGGAATTAACGAGTTCTGAAATATTGTCCAGACGCGCGCGGGCTTCGATACTCCCATCCTCTTCGAGTTTCTCAAGATAACCGCTACGGCGGACGACCTCGCCTATCAACTCGCCAATATCGGTGTCTTTAGCCAGCTTAACCAGTTCTTCCATAATATCGACAAATCCCCCGAACCCCTCCTGCGACCGCTTCGGCAAAGCCGAAAGGTCTCCTTCAAGCAGCGTTCCGTAAAGGCTGAGCTTCTTTTCTTTGGCAATCTCGCGCAACGCCAGCAGCGATTTCGCACCAATCCCCCGGCGCGGCATATTTACTATCCTTGTAAATGCAACATCGTCGGACCTGTTATTTATCAGCTTAAGATAGGCCAGTATATCCTTTATCTCGGCGCGGTCGTAAAATCGAATCCCGCCAACTATAATATATGGTATGCTCAGCTTTCTGAGGGCGTCTTCCAATAAACGCGAATGTGCATTTATTCTGTAAAGTATTGCTATCTCGGAACCTATAACGCCGTTATCGATACTTTCTTTAATCGACTCGGCCACATCTTCCGCTTCGATATAGGCATCGGGGACCTCCCATAAAGAGACTTTTTCGCCGGGTCCGCCGGCTGTCCAGAGGGTTTTGGGGTGTCGCGAGGCATTATTCGCTACGACAGCGCTCGCTGCGCTCAATATATTGCCCGTGCTTCGGTAATTCTGTTCGAGCCGGATTATTTTGGCTTTCGCGAAATGTTCGGGGAACTCGAGTATATTGCGGATTTCCGCTCCTCGCCAGCCGTAGATAGATTGGTCGTCGTCCCCGACGACTGTAATATTTTTATTGACGCTCGCCAGATGTCGGACAAGTTCGAATTGCGCACGGTTGGTGTCCTGAAACTCGTCGACCAGAATATATTCGAACCGCTTCGAGTATTTTCTCTTTGTTTTTGGATTTTCGGCAAGTATTTTTACAACGAGATTTATCATATCGTCGAAATCGACAGCGTTATTCGCCCGAAGAGCTTCCTGGTAAGCGAGCCACAACTTCGCCAGATACTTCTCCTTTGGAGATGCGGCGGCAGCAGCGAAACCGTCGGCTGTTATCAAACGGTTCTTCATATTCGATATTCTGGAAAGTATGGCTTTTACCGTTTCATTTTGCATATCTATACTAATATCTGCGATAACGTCCTTCATCAACCTTTGCTGGTCGGATTCGTCATAGATAGAATAATTAGAGGTAAGGCCGACTTTCTTAGCTTCGGCGCGGAGAATTCTACCGCAAACGGCGTGAAACGTGCCCAACCAAATTCCTCGGAGCGACTCACCACAGAGTTTTTCGGCACGCTCACGCATTTCACCGGCGGCCTTGTTCGTAAATGTAACTCCCAATATCGTTGCAGGGTCAACCCCGAGTTCGAGAACGAGGTGGGCCATCTTATAGGTTAGCAGGCGAGTTTTGCCGCTTCCGGCACCGGCAAGGACGAGCACGGGGCCTTCGGTAGCGAGGACCCCCTCTATTTGCCTTTCGTTAAGTTCCGAGGTAAATCTTGTCCGCCCGGCGGGCATACGGATTATTCCTTATAATAATCGACAACAAGCTCCCCGCCTTCGTCCCGGGCCAACCACAACCCGGAGCCGGAAATCGATGCGCGCGGACAATTACAGCGGACTTCTTCCTCGGTCATATCGGAGGGTCTTATTATGCAGTCCGTTACACCGAATTGCATAATTTTTCTCTCGCCGGGGCGCCACGGGTCGGGGCTTATATATACAATACAATCTTCGGATGTCCACGCGAAACTCTTCTGGTCGACCAGAGAATCGGAATGGAACATTAGTATCCCGGTTTCGGTCTCGACCATAAACAGGTCTAAAAGCCCTTCCGTTCCGGGCAAACCCTCGGCATCGACTACGATACAAGTATATAGCTCATCGGGCCCAACATCGATTTCTAACGGGAAATCTTTAATCGCAGGATGGGTAAAGAACTCCTCCCTTTCGCCGTTTTTCAGGTCCACTTTCCATACACCGTTTTCGGCGGCGTATAATAGAATATCCCCGCCGGGAAAGAACTCTATCCTGCCGAGTTGTTCGGGTATTTCACGAATCTGGTAGGAGGTGTCGACGGTCCCGCGCTCCGGGTCGACCGTTGCGAGCCATAATTCTATACTCCTTTTAGGGTTACGTTTTACTCCACCGGCGATAAACCCTCGAATAGTGTTTTTAGAAAACGCAACGAGAGTATCGCCGGCCCAGGCTATAGAAGTTATTCTGGTTTCTTCGAAACGAGTAACCTTTGCCCCGCCACAACCGAGAATAATTATAGATAACGAAACTATGGTTATTACTACCTTTTTCATCTTCTACCTTTCCGGTTCATATATCCAGGTTCTTGACATCGAGCGCGTTTGCCTGAATAAACTCTCTTCTCGGGGCCACGTTTTCCCCCATAAGGGTGGAGAATATAACGTCCGCCCCGGCGGCGTCCTCGAGCCGGACTCTCAGAAGACGTCGTCTCGCGGGGTCCATAGTCGTTTCCCAGAGTTGCTCCGGGTTCATCTCGCCCAGGCCTTTATAGCGTTGTATCTTCTTGCCCTTTCGACCAATTGCGAGGACAAAATCGAGTAGTTCGCTATAGCGAGAGAACTTTAGTTCTTCATTCTCATAAACCGCAATCAAAGGAGGAAGCGTAAATTCGTATAACGGCGCCGCCGATTTTTTCAGTCTCGCAAATTCCGGAGAATCCAGGAAATCGAAATCCAGGACGATTTCGCCTTGTAATTCCCGCTGTTCGTATTCCACTACAGCGCTCCAGCCGAGATGTTCTTCATCACGTTCGGTATGATAATTAATCTCGTATCCGAGTTTTCTTAATCTTCTCGCAAGCACGGCGAGAACATCTAAAAACTCGACTTGATTTTCGATTATTTCCGGAGTTAGTTCTTGTAAAAAACCGACGTTCTCTATAATATCTTTTGGATGGCCACGCCGGACAAAGAAATTCGCTATTCTCCCGAAACTCGCTATATTATCGAGGAATTCTATTAGCTTTTTCCCGGTAAGCTCTTCCACGCTACCCGGTCCGCGCAAACTGAGCAAATGAGCACCTTCCCCGATAAGGAACCGATACATCCTTTCCTCGTCAACAATATACCGTTCGCTCTTCCCGTATTTTACTTTATACAACGGAGGTTGCGCTATATAAAGAAAGCCTCGCTCTATTATTTCAATCATTTGACGGAAGAAAAACGTCAACAATAATGTCCTGATATGCGCGCCGTCGACATCGGCGTCGGTCATAATTATTATTCTATTATATCGGATTTTATCAATGTCGAAACTTTCGCCGCCGACACCGCAACCAATAGCGGTAATTAACGTCCTTATTTCATTATTTTTCAACATCCTATCGAAGCGCGCCTTTTCGACGTTAAGTATTTTTCCTCTCAATGGTAACACTGCTTGAAACCTCTTGTCTCTTCCCTGTTTGGCGCTTCCCCCGGCGGAATCACCCTCGACAATGAACAACTCGGCCTTTTCGGGGTCCTGGGTTTGACAATCGGCCAGCTTTCCGGGAAGAGCAGCCGACTCCAAAGCGGTCTTGCGGCGTGTAAGCTCGCGCGCTTTTCTCGCAGCCTCTCTCGCGCGCATAGCGCTCAACACTTTGTTGACTATGAGTTTCCCTACCGTCGGATTCTCCTCGAGATACGAGCCGAACTCTTCGTTCATAAGCTGTTCTACAATACCTTTAACCTCCGAGTTGCCTAGTTTCGCTTTCGTTTGTCCCTCGAATTGAGGATTCGGCAATTTTACGGAAAGCACGGCTACAAGCCCCTCTCGTGAATCGTTTCCCGATACCGTAGTCGAATCGTCCTTAATATACCCTTTCTTGTGGCCATAGATATTGAGAGTTCTCGTAAGCGCCGATTTGAAACCGGTCTCGTGTGAGCCGCCTGCTACAGTATTTATATTATTGGCGAAGGTATATATAGTGCTGCTGTAACCTCCGTTATACTGCAGAGCCACCTCGACAATAACGCCATCCTGTTCCTTTTCAAAATAGAACGGCTTTCGTCCTATCGTTTCGCGGGCGCCGTTTAGATACTGCACAAA
Source organism: bacterium (assembly GCA_003645085.1). Taxonomy (GTDB): domain Bacteria; phylum UBP14; class UBA6098; order UBA6098; family UBA6098; genus QNEE01. The sequence continues at coordinate 8,342 of QNEE01000108.1, forward strand.
TTCGCATATTCCGCCTTTATATTGGAATACATTCCTTTTTTCCTTTTCTTTGCCGTCTTCTGACGGCCTTTCGTCAGCTATACTTATCTTGATTCCTTTATTTAGGAAAGCCAGTTCTCTTAGCCTCGACGATAGAATATCGAAAGAAAAATCTGTTTGTTCGAATATTTCGGGGTCCGGCGTGAAGTTGATTCGTGTTCCGGACTTATCGGTTTTTCCTTCCCTTTTAAGAGGCCCGTCGGGAACGCCTTTTTTATACGTCTGTCTGTATAAATAACCCTCCGTCCATACCGTTAATTCGAGTCGCTCCGATAATGCGTTCACAACGCTAACGCCTACTCCGTGAAGACCGCCGGAGACTTTATACGCCTTGTGGTCGAATTTCCCGCCGGCGTGTAGCTTTGTCATAACCACCTCGGCGGCGGGTTTTTTCTCCTCCTTGTGCATATCCACGGGTATCCCTCGGCCGTTGTCCTCGACGGTAACCGAGCCGTCGGTATGAATAGTAACTTTAATATTGTCGCAATAGCCGCCGAGCGCTTCGTCGATAGAATTATCCACGACTTCGTAGACTAAATGATGCAATCCCTCCTGACCGGTATTACCGATATACATCGCCGGCCTTTTGCGGACAGCGTCGAGGCCCTCGAGGACCTTTATGGAATCCGCACTATA
>QNEE01000109.1 GCA_003645085.1 bacterium
ATACGAACACGGGCGTCTTTTGCGGAGATTATCCTTTTACCGGCTTCGTAGCTAATAACCGCGCCCGGGATTTTTCCGAATTCTCTCGCCGATTTCTGTTCGAGAGTCGCAAAACCCGGTGTTTTGCCGGGAGTGGTAACCAGCAGAAACCCTTTCGCTCCGATTCTTACAAGATGTTTATAATGCTCGAAACGGACTCTATCCTGAAGCAAGATAATCGAATCGTCCTTTTTCGCATAGGGCAACGTCGCGGGCTCGATATAACGGGCCGGAGCGGTAATATCGGCGCATCCTGAAAGGCCTACCGGGTTTGCCTTAAAGCTGAGGATTTTATTGCCCAGTAGTTCGACCGTCCCTTTGCCCGCGCGGAACGTGGCGACCTCGAAACTCTCCAGAACCGGTTCTATTCCCATTCCGCGTATTTCATCGGCGAGAATATCGAATACCTTCATTTCCTCGTCTGTCCCGCCAACGCGTTCAAACGCTATTTTTTTAAGTGTTTTGAACATTTTAGTCTTTCGTTTCGAGAGAGTGTAATCCGGTGCTTCCGAATCCGCCGTCGCCGCGTTCGGTATCGGTCAATTTCTCGACAACGTTAAAGGCGATTTTCTCTACCGGTTTTATCAAAAGTTGCGCAATCCGGTCGCCGTTACGAACGATGAAAGGTTCGGCGCCGTGATTGATAATTATAGCAGAAACCTCGCCACGGTAATCCGAATCGATTGTCCCCGGAGAATTGAGCAACGTTACGCCGAACTTTGCCGCGATACCGCTTCGAGGGCGAATTTCTCCCTCGTAACCGTCGGGAATCGCGAGTGCGATACCCGAAGGGATACTAGCCCATTTGCCCGGTGCGATTACGATTTCGCTTTCGATACAGGCCGTAATATCGAATCCCGCAGAGCCGTCGCTCATCTTTTTCGGCGGAACCGCGCCTTTCCGTAACAGTCTAATATCGACTTCAGGGTCGATGCCCATACCAATTCCATCTCCGTGGACTCAAGTAATCGTTTTAGAAATCGGTTTTGCTATGTTAATATATTAGTCAACAGATATACGATTGTCAATTGTGAACGTAAGTAGTTTTCGTCGGTTGGTCTGTTACCGAGAAGCCACCTTGTGAGTTATTATTGCATTCGTAAAATATCGAATCGTGTTCGATTGTTACGATGACCGCGCCGACCCGGTCGGTTCGCAAAATAGTAGAACCGGAAGCGGAATATCTATCGATAACCTCCGGCGCCGGATGACCGAATCGGTTTTTCGCGCCGACGGAAATAACGGCCATTACGGGGGTTGTTTTAGCTACAAATGTAGAACAACTGCTGAACCTGCTCCCGTGATGCGGGACCTTTAAGACATCGCAGTCGATAGAGTCGCCGAGGACGGCAAGAGCTTTTTCGGTGGGAAATCCGATATCTCCGGTAAAGAGGATTTCCGCCTCGCCGTATTCGAGCATAGTTACTATCGAAGCTTCGTTGATGTTGGCGATAAGCGAACCGGCTCTCGAAACGGCTGTCGTATCCGGCCATAGGACATTGAATTCCGGAAATCCGCGGATAGTGTCCCCTTTCGATAATAGCTCGATACGTAATTCGTTCGAATCTGCCCGGGCGAGGAAGTTATCATAAAGCTCACTACCCTGGTTTTTAAACGGGACATAGACGACGTCGTAATCGAAGTCGCCATAGAGGTCAGCTATTCCTCCGAGATGGTCGGCGTCGGGGTGAGTCAGTAGAACTGCGTCGAGCTTCTTCAATCCACGCGCCCTAAGATACGGCTCGACAGCGAATACCGCGTTGCCGGGCATACCGCCGTCGATAAGTATCTCCCGCCCGCCATGAAACTCGACAAGAGCGCAATCCCCCTGACCAATATCGAAAAACGTGATTTTGACTTCCTCCCGAAACCCTGTTTCTGCGGCAAAACGAACAACGGTCAAAACGAGCGATATAGCTATCAGAAAAACCAAGCCTCCCCAACGGCTTTTCGTAAGGCGTAGTATTATTGTCGGAAGTCCCCACAATATGATATAGTAAAGAGCAATCCACCAGGGTGTTAGATGCGGAAATGTAAGGTAAGCGAAAGGGATGTCCGCAAAAACCTTCACCGCATTAAGTAGATACCTAAGCAGCGCCCAATCAGCATAAAGAAATATCAACGGGAGAGGTTTCCAGACGACGATAAGTGTCGAAGCTAAAACCCCGTAACCAATAATCAGCGCCAGCGGCGGTATTACGAATAGGTTGGCGATAGGTCCGATTATCTGTAGTCTATGGAAATGATACGCCACGAACGGCGCGGTGCCGAGCGTCGCCGCTATCGAAACCTCCAGTGGAAGGATTATCCATTTGCCCACGAAATTTTTTATACGGATTTTCTCCGGTATCCAGTTCTCGAAAAGCGGGAGTAGATATGCTATGCCGATTGTAGCGCCGAAACTCAACTGGAACCCGATATCGGTAAGCCACATCGGCTTAATGACGAGAAGTATAAATCCCGCGGCGCCGATAGAGTTAAGAAGGTTATACGGTCGTCGGAAAGCAGTTCCGGTAACGATTATCGAGAACATCAGGCTCGCCCGTAAAACGGAAGGTCGCGCGCCGACCACGCCAGCGTATAATGCAAGAACTAGTATTACAATTATCGCTGCCAGCCAGCGCGGGATTCGAAATATGGAAGATAGAATTAGCCAGGCCAAACCTGCAATCAATCCGACGTGAAGGCCGCTGACCGCAAGAATGTGAATAGTCCCCGAGTCGGCAAAAGCGGACCTGACCGAAGCGGGTAGTTCGCGGCCCTTGCCCAAGAGAAGCCCTTTCAGCAGTGCCGCAGAACCCCCGTGAAGCCCCGAATCTATTGTGGCGGCGATATGCGTTTTAACCGGTCTGACTATTTCTCTGATTAGCCAGTTCCCGCCGGATGTATCGATAATTTCTACTTTGCCATCGGTATAGACGAAAGCAACAACGCCGATACCTTGCCGGGAGAGGCTTCTCTCAAAATCGAACGCGAATGGGTTTGTGGCTTTATTTGGCTTTTGTAGTCTGGTCCTTATTCGAAGACGGTCTCCGTATGCCAGCGGTCTACCACGGTAATAATAGGTGCGAACGGTTCCAGTGGCAGAGTAGAGAGAATCGCCAAGTTCTACGGAATCGACGGCGAAATCGAACCGCTGGCGTTCGGGTTTAACATCTATCTCGCTCACTACAGTTCCGGTTATAGTTACGTTTTGTCCGGCGAGTTGGCGGATATCGTTGCCGGGTATTCGAGTTTCGATACCCAAACGGAGCGCCCCGAAAGCCATTATGGCAAGTAGAAGAAGGATTAAAGACGGCAGCCGATACTTAGACGAATTAATATAGGCGAAAAAAAGCGCCCCCAGCGCAAAACAAAACCCAAAAAGCGTTACCGCAAAAAGAGCCGAACGGGATGGTTCCGAGAAACGAGTGACCATCGCGAAACCTATACCTGTCGCAAGAAAGAAAAAAGCCCATAGAAGCGGTGCAGGAGGTGTTTTCCGGGGTTTCACGATAAGTCGAGCAGTTCCCTTATTTCAGGCAGGATATAAACATTTTCGAGCTTCTCCCGTTCCCGCGAAAGTTCGATAGCCAGAAGCTCGACCTTCGAAGCCATTGAGAGGTGTTTATTAATGAGGATAACTCGACCGTCGTGTATGCGGCAAAGGCCGCCGGACAAAGTGCCCATTCTCTCATAGCGAATCTCGATACCTATTCTACCGGCGAGTTCCTCGAGTTCCTGTAAAACTAGTTCGCGTCTCATTGGTTTGCGGATTGCTTATATATGACGACTATAATCGAATATATGAATAGGTTTATTATCGCTGTTTCGCAACTGTTTTCTGACAGGATTATTAGAAAATGGGTTGCAATATATATATCGTATTCTTATATTAAAAATTCACAAGGATAAAAATGTGACCAGTAGGTCATATAACCTATCAAGGAGGAGCAATGGTCCCGGATAAACTGAAGTATACGAAAGAGCACGAATGGGTCGATGTGGACGGCGATATCGCGATTGTCGGCATTACCGATTATGCTCAGGGCGAGCTTGGCGATATCGTCTATGTCGAACTCTCTAACGTAGGTGAGAAAGTTACACAATTCGAGTCGATGGGGACAATAGAGGCAGTCAAGGCAGTAAGCGATATCTACGCCCCACTATCCGGCGAGGTCGTCGAGGTTAACGCGGTTCTTGAAACCGCACCGGAGGTGGTTAACCGGGACCCCTACGGCGACGGCTGGTTTATCAAAATAAAACTCGATGATATAGCGGAAATCGACAACCTCATATCTCCGCAGGAGTATAAGGAACTAATAGGCGAATAGGAGAAAAATGGGTTATGTCCCAAATACACCCGAAGACAAGAAGGAGATGCTTGCGGCGCTCGGGTTGGAGAAAATCGAGCAGTTATTGGAAAAGGCGGTGCCCGAAGAGTTAATTCTCGATGCGCCTCTCGATATTCCCGAACCACTGAGCGAATGGGAAGCCTTTTCCGAAGCAGCGGCATTAGCCGCGTCTTGCGGGGATACTACCTCTATGGTGAATTTTATGGGCGCCGGCGCATACGACCATTTTATTCCCGCAGCCGTTCATCATATAACCTCGAGGCCCGAGTTCGCAACGGCATATACACCGTATCAGGCAGAAGTTTCACAGGGAACGCTACAGGCGATTTTCGAGTTTCAATCTATGGTCGCTATGCTTACCGGAATGGACGTGGCTAACGCGAGTATGTATGACGGTCCTTCTGCCCTCGCAGAAGCGGTTCTTATGGCGATAGAAGAGACAAAACGCCTTAGAGTTATCGTTCCCGAGCATTTGCACCCGTATTATCTAAAGGTCCTGAGAACATACACGAAACCGACGGGTGTCGAAATTATTCAGGTAGGTGCGAAAGGCGGAGTAACCGACACCGAAACACTCTCCAAGATGATGGACGATAAAATCGCGGCGGTGGTCGTCCAGAACCCCAATTTTGTCGGTTGCATCGAGGACGGTTTTGCTTTTCAAAAGGCTGTCGCGGATACCGGGGCTTTACTCATCGCGGTTGTGGACCCGATATCGCTCGGCATTCTGACCCCTCCGGGGGAATACGGTGCGGATATCGTTGTCGGCGAGGGCCAATCTCTCGGGAACCCGCTGGGTTTCGGCGGGCCGTATCTCGGTTTTTTCGCCGCCAGAGAGAAATTTGTAAGGAAGATGCCCGGTAGGCTGATAGGCGCCTCGTCCGATTCGACCGGCATACGGGGCTTTGTGATGACACTCCAAACTCGCGAACAGCATATCAGGCGCGAAAAGGCTACGAGCAATATCTGCACGAATCAGGCCTTGTGTGCCCTGGCGGCAACCGTGTATCTGTCGCTTGTCGGCGAAGAGGGTTTCAAAAAGGTGGCGAATCTATGCTTCGACAAAGCGCACTATCTCGCGGGTAGACTCGCGCAGGTCGAAAGCGTTACCATCGTCTATAACGAACCCTTTTTTAAGGAATTTGCAGTTAGATTGCCTGGGAACGCCGAAGCAATTCTCCGAGAAATGGCCGCCGAGGGCTACCTTGCGGGAGTCCCGATGAAGTCGTTTTTCCCCGACAGACCGAACGAGATGCTTATCGCGGTTACCGAAAAACGCACGAAATCCGAAATGGACCAATTCACTGAGACATTGGCCGATGTGCTTAAAAACTGAGATAATACCATTGTAAAATAGGGAGTCGATATGAAGAGTTCGGCGTTTTTCACGTTGATTTTAATATCCGCGCTGTTGCTGTTTTCGGGTTGCGGTGGAAAATCGCTCGTAATCGACCGTTGGTCTCCAGAACCGATAGTAAAAGCTTCCCCCGGGATTATGGCCTTGCTCGAAGAAGCCGGGGCACGCAGAGACTGGCCTAACGCACATACGGTTTCGGTATTCGAAACGGATTCCACATTTTTCTATCCCGACGGCAATCAGGTTTCAGCTATGTATTCGTTATCGAAGATAATAACGATGAAAGGTGCAAAGGATTACAGCACTATCCCTATAGGCTACGACACACAGCAGATGACGGTCGATATTATTTATGTCCGTGTGATATATCCGGATTCGACTGTCGTTTCGGTTTCAGATTCGGATATCACCGACGAAACCCTCGAGGGTTTTGCGGAAATGGACATTTATTGGTCGAACCTGCGGCAGAAGGTTATCCATATGCCGGAACTCGAGGTCGGCTGCGGAATAGAATTAGCAGTCGTAATGGAAACCGTCCAGCCTATGCTCGAGGGGATGATGGATTATAGGGCGGGCTTTCAGAGCACCGAACCGGTTCTTCATTCCGAGGCTATTCTGGTCTTGCCGGTTTCCGAAGAGATGACCTGGCGGGTCTATAACGACCCCGAGAATAAGGTTAGTTTTAACGAGGAAATAATCGACGATTCGCTTCGTATTTATCGCTGGACGGGAAACGGTTTCCAGATGGCGATAACCGAGGAAGGGATGCCGCCGATAGGGGATTTTTTAACCAAGGTGCTGGCCTCGAATACGACGTGGGAAGAATATTCACGCAAGGTCTACGAACTTTCCGCGCCGAATATGGTCGCCGACGACGCAATTAGGGAAAAAGTCGCGGAGCTTACAAAAGACGCCGAAAGCGATATGGATAGTATCCGGGCGATTGCGTATTACGCATCACAGGATGTCCGATATATAGGTCTGTCTCTGGGGGCAAAAGAGGGTATTACCCCTCACGATGTCCGCGAAACGTTCAAGGCCCAATGCGGCGTTTGTAAAGATAAATCGGCTCTCCTTGCCGTGATGCTTCAGGAAGCCGGATTCGAGGCCTATATAGCGCTTTCGAACCCGCTAAATCACGTTTATAAAGAAGTCGCCGCGAATCAGTTCAATCATATGATAGTAGTCGTCTACGACCGCTCCGGCTCCGAGCACTGGATAGACCCGACAGACCCGGTGTGTATGGATATGCTTCCAGCGTATCATATGAATAAAGCGGTTCTCGTCTGTAACGAGACAGGCTCCGACCTTCGTTACCTGCCGGTGCTTCCACCGGAAACTCAAGAGGGTAATATTTCTGCCGATAGCCGTATCCTCGACGACGGAACCTACAAAAGTGAGGTTTCTATTACCGGCAAAGGCATATATGACGAGATTTTGCGGCTGATTTTCCAGCAGATGGAACCGACCCAGCAGCGCCGTTTCTGGACCGATATGATAAAAAAACAGGTTCATCCGTCGGCGAGAATCACTGATTTATCGGTTAAACCCGACCCTATAAAGAACCTCTGGGAACCGGTCGAGGTTAAAATAACCTACGAGATACCGGATTACGCTATCGTTGCGGGAGATTATCTGCTGGTAAAATCGCCAATCGCGACGGGTGCGTTCGATATTATGGGTCTTGTCCTTTCGCAGACGACGGCGCTTACGGAACGGGATTTTCCGTTGAATATCCAGTTTACCGTAGGCAGCGTTTTAACAGAAAAAACCACTTTGCCCGGCGGTTACGATGCGAAGTCTCTGCCTGAAACGGTTAATATTAGCAATCCGGCGGCGTCCTTCACGATGGACTATCGATTGGAAGATAATATTGTAACTTACAAATCCTCTTTTATGATAAAGAAGCCGAGTATTCCCGCGGATGAGTACCCGGGATATCGTTCCGCCGCAAAAAAATCCGGGAGCGCCGGACAAGGGATGATAATTCTCACGAAGGAAGGGGGTGCGTGAAATGGGTAAAGATTTGATAGCGACGGTGGTTGCTTTACTGATTATAGCCGGGACCGTCCTGGCGATGCCGTCACCCGCCGATACGACTCTCGATTCGCTAACATTCGACCTTTGTATTAACGCGCCTTCGCGCGAGAATTACCCAGACGCGAAAAGCGTAACGCTCTATGGAGAAAAGACAATAATCCTCCGGCCCGACGGCAACTACACAATAACGTGGCACACAATACAAAAAGTGCTGACGTTTTCTGGTAAAAAAGCGCTATCGAATGTAAAATACGGCTACGACTCCGATTACGAGGCTATCGAGATAACACGCGCAAGGAGTATTACTCCCGCAGGGGATTCTATTTTCAACGTGTCTGTGGTAGAATCACTACAGATAAACGATATAACCCCCCCGGGGCTTTCCAAAGCCGGTATATACGCAAGTTTGAAGCAACGCGTTGTTACACTTCCGGGCGTCGATGATAGTTCTATTGTGGAGATAAGCGGGACTATATATAATACCGATAAACCCGAAAAGCCGTTCGGAGATATAGAATTTTTAGCGGTGGAAGCACCTGTAATTTTCTACCGTTTGACCATCGTGGTCCCGGAGGGCGAGAAGCTGGTTTTCGCTTCGGCAAACGGCGCGCCGGAACCTATTATCGAGGGTAATCGGTATATATGGACAGTCGAGGACTATCCGGGGATTATACCCGAACCGCAAGGACCGCTTGGCCGCAACTTGTTGCCGTGCGTATATTATACTACGACCCGAAGTTGGAATCTGGCGGCTGATTATATCCAGAAAAGGTTTATGCCAAAAGCGCTCCCGACCGAAGAGATAACCACGAAAGCCGGCGAGATAACCGGAAAGTTCGAAGGTCGCGAAGCTGTCGATACACTCACTTCCTGGGTAGCCCGAAATATAAAAATGATTGACCTGGAACTCGGCGACGCCGGTTTCGTTCCGAACGATGCCGCAACGATACTCAAAAACAGTTATGCAGACACGCGCGACCGATGCGTCCTTCTGGCCGCGTTGCTTAACGCGAAGGGTTTCGAGCCGAAATTCGCGCTTTTACCACCGAGAAACGCGCTTGTTGACGAAAATGTTCCCGTTCTCGCTCAGTTTTCCAGAATGGTTGTGGTTATCGAAACGTCTTCGGACGGTCGTTTATGGTTGTGGACCGAAG
>QNEE01000110.1 GCA_003645085.1 bacterium
AACTAGCTTGTGGATATCGTATCCGTGTCCGATGTGTGTTTCCATAATATAAATAATATATAACATAATCCTCGATAAAACAAACGTAATTTAACGAAAATTCATAACTCGATAACCGAGGCTCTAAGATTAGATGAGACACAATATTAGAAAGAATTTGCTATATTTACCTTTTTATTAAGAATACACGAGTAATAATACCCACAAAATAGGTTGTGGAAATCTTATTCTGTTGTCTAACAGTAAGTTGGAAATGTGGAATACATAATGCTAATAACTATTATTGTTATAGAAATGACAATTTAGTAAATTACGGGGTAGTTACGAAAAAGTTGTCCATTAACCCCGAAATAAAAACCTCCCGCCTTTCGCCCGGCATGGTGAATAAGGTAGGGAGCTATCTAAAACCAATTTACCCAAAGGATACATTATGAGAAATAAAAGAAACTGGATAACGCCAGTATTGCTGTTCCTATTGGCGTTCGCGGCGTTTGCCGATGTGCCGCTTAGAATGAACTATCAGGGCAAACTCACCGACGCCGCCGGTGTTCCGGAGGAATCTCCGGTGTCGATGACTTTCTCGCTGTGGGATGCGTCATCCGGTGGGAACAAGGTTTGGGAGCAGACGATAGGGTCTGTCGACCCGACACACGGCCTTTTCGCGGTCGAGCTCGATTTCTCCGCCGGCTGGGAACCCGGCCACAATATAAACGATTTCGACGCCGGAGACCTCTATCTACAGATAGTTGTCGGCGCGACCACACTGAGCCCGCGAGAGCGGATAACCTCCGTTGCTCACGCTTTCAATATAAGCGATACTGCGGTAACGACCGATAAAATCCGCGACGCGGCGGTAACACCCGCTAAACTCGCCGACGGCGGAGGGGTCGACCAATTACTTCAGTGGAACAGCGCTTTAAGCCAATGGGAACTCGTAGCGTCGTCCGGTTTGGGTGGCAACAACCTCGACGAGGCCTATAACACCAGCCCGTCGGGAAATAAGCGTATCGACGCCGACGACGGCGCGGTGATTATCGAAAGCGGTATGACGAACGGCGGCCTCAGTGTAACCTGCAACGCCCCCGGTCAATCAGCAATATATATACATCACACTATCGGCGGCAATGCCATCTGGGCCGACGAGAATATCTACGCCAACAACGCCAATATACAGGCTAAAGGAGATATAAACGTCATCGACGCGAGCGATAATAATTCGGCCGGATTGGTCGGAGCGACCGGAAATTTCTGGCTGAACGGCCGAATCGATATGAAGAACGATAAGACTATTTATGCCGAAAATTCGTCCGGCACTCCGATGGCGATACTTACTCCACTCAACGGCGCGAACAACGTCATTCTCTCGATGGCCGATGGCAATAATTTCTATATTCAGGATAATACCTACAGCAATGTCGCGCAATTCTGCGGTGGCTCTAATGCGTTGTTCCTGTTCGGCGACGAGGTTATGCAGGACAACTCTCTCTGGGATGCCGACTATGTCGAATGCAACATCATTCAGGACGGCGAGGACGACGAGGTGCATATCAACGATAACGTTTCTACGACCGGTTACGTAAATTTCGGCGGGCTCGCCGCTGCGCCGGGAACGAACGACGGGAGAGTTTATTATAATTCTACCGACGGGAATCTGTATTTATACGACGGTGTGGCGACAGCGTGGGTCGACTTGACTTCCGCCGGCGCCGGCGGCGACAACGACTGGACCGTCGATAGAACCGGCGACAATAATAAGGTATATACTTTCGAATTAGCAGACAGCGTCGGCATCGGGACGGCGACACCGACCGAAAAACTCGACGTCGATGGCCATATCAATTCCAGTGAGACGTATAAATTGGACGGCAATACAGTCGTTTCTATCGAAGGCACAGAAAATATTCTCCTCGGCGTTGGAGCCGGTATAAACGACCCCGCGCTATACAACACTTTCGTTGGCTATCGGGCAGGCTATAACAATTCGCATACAGCAAGCAATGAAGGGTATTATAACGTATATATAGGCGATAAAGCGGGCTACGGCGCAACCGGCGGTTCGGATAATACCGGCTATTACAATGTAGCGGTGGGTTATGAAGCCCTATATGATAACACAACCGGCTACGGTAATAATGCGTACGGCTATCGAGCTTTAACTAATAATACCACGGGTTGGGGTAATACGGCGGTCGGCTATTGGGCTTTGTATAACAATACTACCGGCGCATATAATATAGCGTTAGGCCAGGCTGCCCTCCAGAATAACATATCGGGCCTTTTTAACGTGGCGATTGGTGTTAATACGCTCCAGCAAAACACAGTCAGCAGGAATACAGCCGTAGGTCACGCCGCGCTTAATTTTAACACTACGGGCAAGGAGAATTCCGCATTCGGAAACGGAGCCCTTAACCAAAATATTACGGGTGATGAGAACACTGCGATGGGCAAATTCGCCCTATATTATACCGAAAACGGAGACTTCAATACCGCATTGGGGGCCTACGCCGGGCACGGTCTGGATGCATTAGGGGAATCTATATTCAATAACTGCGTGTTTGGTTACTATGCGGGTTGTTCTCTCGGCACCGGCGGCGATAATAATATCATTATCGGATATCGGGCGGGGAATAATATAACCTCCGGTTCGAATAATTTGATAATTGGTTATGACATCAAAGCCCCCGTCGCCACGGGGAGCAACCAGATGTCCATCGGCAACCTGATATTCGGCACCGGTATCGACGGCACGGGAACGACTATATCCTCCGGCAATATCGGGATCGGAACTGCGACGCCTGGTAACAAACTGGAAATCGACGACGGCGGCGTAGGCAGCGGTCTTAGATTCACAAACCTTACGAGTGCATCCACGCCGGGGCCGGCAGGGACAAGTGTCCTTACGGTCGACGCTAACGGCGACGTAATTCTGGTGAACGACGCCGGCGCCGGCGGCGACAACGACTGGGCTTTGAGTGGCGGGCAGCTAACCCCATTCACCGCTGGAGATTCCGTTTACGTCGAGGTCGACGAGCCCAAGGATAAATGGTGTATAAGTGCGTTCGCCGACCAGGACGATAATTCGGGGCACGTCAATTACGGCGTTATAGGTGGCTCCAGCGGTAAACAGCAGGGCGCTTCTTACTATGGGTTCTGCGTGGGTGTCGCAGGATGGGCGGACTATTCTAACTTCGCACATGGCCACGGCGTTCTCGGCGTTCTTACAGCTTCCGAAACCCCCGACTATACCGCATGGGGTTACGCGCTCGACGCCGGTGTGGTCGGCGACGGTGCCGGTCTCGGCGACGGGGTCTACGGGATAACTAACGATGCTACTTTGTTCGGCGTTAACGCTGTGAACGCCGATGCATCAGGAACCGCGCTAATAGCTACAGGAAACGGCATCGCTGGCACATACCTTGTAGGCGGCAGTGGAGTCGCAGGTTCGAGCTCGAACGTGGGCGTATTCGGCTACGGTGACGATACGGATTTCAGCTGGGGCGTCTACGGCAGAACCGCAAGTATTGCGACTTCCGCAGACGGCGCAAGCTATATTACTCCCGGCGCGGTCGGTGTCTATGGGCGCGGCGCTAACCACGATTATGCCTCTGGCACGGATGCATACCATTACGGTGTCTATGGTGAATTCCCCGATATAGACCAGGATGCACAACTCAGCGCGGGTGTAATCGGTGTTTACAATAGCAATAACTGGGGCGCCCTAGCCTATACCGATGCTATCGGCAATCTTCACGGCGGCTGGTTCACCGGAACATATCAAGGAGCTTTTGCGAGAGCGACCGACGCTAACGGTATCGCTGTGGAAGCCGTTAAAGGCGCCGGCGGACCGTATACCCTTACCGGTGGCGCGGCGCTCCTCGCTGTTGCCGATAACCGCGCAATCCACGCCGAAGGCGACGACGAGGGAATATATTCGATAGTAACAACTGATGCAGGTGTAGGTATTATCGGCATCGACAATAATTCCTCCGGCTTCTATTATGTCCCCGCAGCAGGCGCGGGTATCGCGGCGAACGGCGAAGATATAGCTCTTTACGCTTACGGTGTATCCGGCGGAGCGACGAGCGTAACTGGAGTCTATTCGGTTATCGAGGATAACGCTGGCCAGCAGGATGTTGCAATAAGGGGTATCGCCCCCGCAACCGGCTGGAACGAAGACTACTCCGGATATTTCCAGGATGGCCCGTTCAAGATACCGGATAATAATGCCGACCCGACCGGCGCGTGGGCAGAGGGCGCGATGTTCTGGGATGACAACGACAACCTCCTAAGAGTTTATGACGGCAGTGGCTGGGTAACCGTCGGCGGTGGCGCCGCCAACAACCTCCAGGAAGCATACAACGGCGGCGACAGCATCCTCATCAATTCTACACAGGGCGCGATGGAAATATATGTGCCCTCGGATGCCGCTTTTTCAGGAATCAACGGCATCGAGGTCCTCGACTCTGCGAGCAGTTCCTACGGCATCAAGGCGACTACGCAATACTCGACCGGGATGTCCGGCGATATCGGCGGGATATACGGCGAGTATAGAACCTCTTCGACCGTAACATGGGGCGCTCTCGGCCATAAGAACGGGACCACACTTTACCGTTACGGCCTTTACGCCAACGACCGTAATCAGGCTATCGGTTTTGTCGCGTCCGGAAGCGAAAACGCAGGTATCTGCGGTATTTTCCAGAGCAACAGCACCGGCGGGTCGGGAGGTGTTTTTAAGAATACTTCGACAAGCGCGGGTAGCTGGCAATACGGCGTCCAAGCGACAGCTTCCGGCGCAAATGCGGCAGCCACGAAATTCGCAGTTTCGGGCATAGTTTCGGGAACCGCGGCGACCAACTACGGCATCTACGGTGAATCACAGGATGCTGTTACTAACTACGGTGTTTACGGAACCGCGACTATAGCGACGGGAGCTACTACAAATTACGGCGTTTATGGCGCCGCAGATAATGCGACAGATAACTACGGTGTCTATGGAGAAGTCCCCAGCGGAGCGGGGAATTACGCGGTTTATGGCGAAATGTCCGGCGATAACAATATCGGCTATCTTGCGAGCGGCACTTACGGCGTCTACGGTCAGGTCGGCGCGGCGGCCGAAATCGCGGTCTACGGGATTAACACGAGCACCGCTACGACAAGCGTTGTCAGGGGGGTTCAAGGCGTCGTCGACGACGGCGGCGGAAGCGCCCAGGGTATTCTCGGATACAGCAGCACGAGCGACGAAAAAATCGGTGTCTACGGTGTCGGTGACGACTGGGGCGGTTATTTCGGCCCATCGTTACGCCTCGCACCTCAAGCTTCCGGTGCACCGACCGGGGCTTTAGGTGGATTATATTGCGATAACACCGATAACAAGCTCTACTACCACGACGGCACAGCCTGGCAGGAAGTCCGAACCGGAACCGGCGGCGGCAACACGCTCGACGGTGCTTATGATGAAGGCGGCGCGGGCGCAGGACGCACTATTACAGCCGATGCAGGTGCAGTAGAAATCAACGGCAATAACGATGGCGCTGCCGCCCTCGATGTCGACAACACAGTCGCCGCGACATCGACGATTTACGGCGTGAAAGCAACAGTGCGCAATACCGACGGCGGGTTACCGATATACGCCGGTCATTTCGAGGTTACCGGCAATATCGACGGCGCCTCGGATAGATACGGTGTTTATGGCACGGCAAACGGCACTCTCGCCGGCGATAATAACTACGGCGTTTTCGGCTATGCCGGTTTCGGGTCCAATAATTATGGTGTCTATGGGGAGGCCTATAACGATGGCGTGAATAACTATGGCGTGTATGCTACCGTTTCCGGCAACGCCAATAACTACGCCCTTTATGCCGAGGTTACCCCGTCGGGAATGAACGTCGATTATGCCGGCTATTTCGTTGGCGGACCGGTAAAAATACCGGATTTCGATAGTAACCTCGGGCTCTCGACCGCCGAAGGGGCGATGTTTTGGGAGAACGACGCCGATAAACTCTGGGTATATAACGGCTCCGCCTGGCAGGAAATCGGCGCCGGCGCCGGCGGTGATAACGACTGGGCGTATTCGAGCGGCAGCGGCCTTACAGGAAATATCTACCATACAGGTTTCGTCGGCGTAGGCAATAATAACCCCGCATATCTGCTCGATGTCCGTGCATCCGGCGCCGCCGTAAATATACAAAGCACCGACGCCAACCGCGCTAGCATATATCTATATACTCAGGGCGACGCCGCAAACGACCTCTATTTCGGTATGGACGGAAACCGTAGTCGTTATTCCCTTTCCGGTCGCGGCTCCGGCGACGGCTACGACCTGATACTATACCGCAATAACGCCGGATGGGACAATATTATGACGTGGGATTGGACCGACGGTTATGTAGGAATCCAGACCGGAGCACCCTCCGAAGAACTTCACGTTGCGGGCGACGCTCTAGTTACCGCTAATACTTATTTCGGCGACACCGATGCTTATATTAATCAAAACGGCTCTAATAGTATGATGTTCCGTGACCCTAATACGAACGGCGGAACGGCGGTATCGTTAAACGACCTATATGCGGGCGACAACCTCGGAAACCATATCGCGACACAGAACCTCGTTCCAGACGCTACCGGAACGCACGACATCGGCACAAGCGCCCTCAAATGGGACGAGCTTTTCGTCGGCACAGTCCACGCCGACCAGATTGACCCGATTGTCCAGATAGAGGGTGAACAATATGTAACATGGATGGCCGAGGCGGTCGGTCTTTGGATAGACGCTATCGGCACCGCCGAACTCGAGAACGGCGTCTACGCTGTCGACCTCGCCGGGCAGCCCGAAGGTTCCGACCTGTGGTTATTCTATAATACGGTCGCCGAGAATTCCATAGTCCCGTTCGTAACCCCGCAGGATGAGGCCTATCTGATGGCGCGTATGGAGGGCAGCGTCTTGTTCGTCAAGGCACTTAGCGGAGATAAAAGCGCGCGGTTCGGCTTCAGGCTATCCGGTAAACGCCGCGATTGGGCGGCAAAAACCACAGAAGAGGTCAACATACCGACCGAATATGTTACTCGACCGATTAATATGGACAATTACGACAAGGACGGAAACCGCAGATAAAACCATTTGCTTAAAAATATCGAGAAAACGTCATTGTGAAGGAGGAAACCGACCGAAGCAATCTCCTTAAAGAGGCGTAGATGCGAACTATACCCATGAAATAAATGCTGTTTAAGTTCTAAGTCGTAATAGCGTAACCACTATGAAATATAAAAATAGCTACTATTTGCGGTTGTTTGCAATCCTCGTTGCGATAGCGATGTTTGTAGCGCCGTCGAGCGTTTCCGCGCGCGAAGTCATGTCGTTCGAGAATATTACCGCTGGAGCGGACGCGTTATCCAATCCCGAAGCCGATAATGCTGGATTGTCGAGCTTCGCCCCGATGCGCATAACAAAGACTATAGAGACGGTCGAGCCGGAATTCCCCGCCGCTGTGAGTTCGGGATGGCCTCCACAGAGAGAGTTATCTATAAAAGACGAAATCGCCGCCAACAACAAAATTCCCGACTTGATATGGTTTAGAGCAGCTAAATTCCGGTCGTCGGAAGGCCTACCGCCGCCTATCGCTCCCGAACTTGAATTTACTGGTTACAGTCGGGATTTCGGTTACTACGTTGTCCAGTTCGACGGCGAAACGACCGAAGAACGAAAGGCCGAAATACTGAGACTCGCACAGGATACACCTTTAGGCTCCGCTATTTTCTATTATATCCCCAACAGCGCGTGGGTTTTCAGGCTGTCTAACGATATTATCGACGAAATCGAAGCGTTACCGTTTATCCGCTGGGTCGGGCCGTTGTTGCCGTCGTTCCGCGTTCGGCCGGAAATGCTAAAAACAGAGCATATACCAGATGAGAACGGCACGGTCGGAATTACGATACAGGTTTTTCAGAAAGACGATTATATCGAACTAGCTGACAGGCTCGAAAGGAATTTCGATATAGAACTCGTCGAGGCCTCTCCCGGCGCCCATCACGAGTATATTGTAATCCGAGCTAAGCCGGAGGACGTTCGCGATATCGCTATATTCGCGGCGCTATTCGAAGGCACCGAGTGGGTCGAGCGCGACTATCCTAACTACCCGCTCAACGACTGGTCGCGCTGGATAACGCAGTCGTATAACAAAGTCGGTATGGGAAGCCTCGCCGCCGGATGGAACGCTCAAATGTCGGTCGATGCCTCTCACGTCCCGGTTTATCGTCGTAACCTATATGGTCAGGGGCAACTGGTAGGTTATCTCGATAGCGGCCTCGACACGAACTCCGTCTATTTCTGCGACCCGGGCGTCGCCGTTCCTAAAACGGCAGCCGGATGGGGTGTTCCTGTAGATACCGGACATCGAAAAATAAGAGCGTATAATTATGGCAGCGCCGGGACCGGCGATTTCGACGATATCGACCCTACTATGGGTGGCCACGGCACTCACGTCGGCGGAAGTATTGGAGGTGATAACGAAGCCAATAACCCGACAGGCGGAACTTACGACCCCGGCGACGGTATGGCACCGTTGTGCCGTATAGTTCATACCGACGGCGCCGACGGAACCAGCGGAATCTGGACACCCGCCGATATGAACACCCTTTTCGGTTACGCGCAAAACTGCGGCGCTTATATCCATTCGAACTCTTATGGTTCTACGGCACCGACGACCTACAATACCGACGCACAGGAATGCGACGAGTTTATGTGGAATAATAAGAATTTCCTCGTGATGTTCGCCGCCGGTAACGAGAACAACGATTCACCGCCGTTACCCGTCGCGAAATTCAACTGCGCAAAAAACATCGCAACAATCGGCGCTTCCGAAAGCGGATACGGTTGGGACGGCGGCTCGCCGGCCTGGAGC
>QNEE01000111.1 GCA_003645085.1 bacterium
ATATCGGTATCGAGGAAGCCGGTCGGGAACTTCGCTACAGAATTTTCAGCGAATTTACGAGCAAGGGAGAGATAGTCGCGACCGGGCATACCGCCGGGGATGTTGTCGAGACGCTGCTTTTCAACCTGTTACGCGGTAGTGGACCCAGAGGGCTGGCAGGTATCCCGCGCGAACGCGACGGCATAATCAGACCGTTGCTGCCTTTCTGGCGCCCGGAACTCGAACGCTGGCTCAAAGCGCAAAACCAAAAGTGGCGCGAGGACGAATCGAACCGCGACCTGCGTTTCAGCCGGAACCGTATTCGCTGGATGCTCATTCCCGAAATCAAGCGGGTTTTCGGCGAGGGCGCACCGGACAGACTCCGGCGAGAGGCCGATATATTCTCGGCCTGCGCGGAGTTTATCGAAAAGCAGGGAGCGCAGCTCGCGGAAAAATCGCTAGTAACCCGTTTCGCGAACATCCTCGCTTTCGACTCCGAAAACGCTCTATCGACACTCTGGGGCTTTGGAGAAATCCTCCGCTATGGGTTCGAAGAGCTAGGAGAAGGTCTTTCCGGTTTCAGCTTCGAAAGTGTGGAAAGGTTATGGGAAAATATCAAATCGGCGCGGCGCGGAAGAAGATTCCCCGCAGGCGAGGGACTTCACATCGAGGCCGATACCGATTTGCTCTTCATATTCCGGGAAATCCCTGAACATTCGGCGCAAAGCCTTAAAAAGGACTCCGAAATCGAATTTCCGAACGGACTGGGAGATATGATTGTATCGACAGAGGGCGACGGTGAAATCGTCCCCTATGACGGCGGCGAACTCGTATTGCGGATACCTAAACCGGGAGACAGAATCGACCCCGAGCATAAACTCAATAGGTATCTCGCTCGCAACAACGTTCCAAGATTGCTTCGCAACGCGGTTCCTGTATTGTTTTCTGGCGAACGTCCTATATACTCGCCGCTGGTCGGTGCGCTGATGTCGGAACCGGCGCTGTTCGAGCTATATATCGAAACGAAAGGGGCTATCTCGAAAATAGCCGGATTTATAAACAAGGAGAAAAGTGGCAAACTACGAGATTAAGAAGCTTATCGAACGAAGCGAAATCGAGAAAAGAATAGGCGAGGTCGCCGAGACTATCGACCGCGATTACGAGGGCAAAAACCCGATTGTCGCGGTGGTCCTTAAAGGCGGGTTTATTTTTGCCGCCGACCTGCTCCGAAATATGCACATCCGCTTTACCCTCGATTTTATCGGAGCGTCGAGCTATATCGGAAAAGAATCCTCCGGCGATATAAAGATAACTAAAGACCTCGATACCCCTCTCTCCGGCAGGCATCTTATCCTTGTCGAGGACATAGTCGATACCGGCCTGACGCTACACAAGCTATGTCGCCTTCTCGAACAACGCGACCCGGCCTCGATAAGTATCGCGACGCTGCTTCTGAAAGAAATCGAACGCGATTTCGAGCTACCGGTCGAATACTGCGGTTTTACTATTCCCAACAAATTCGTGGTCGGTTTCGGCCTCGATTACAGCGAGAGACACCGCGGTTTGCCCTATATCGGCTATATCGATATGAAAGGACAAGAATGAAAATCTATTTCTTTGTTTTCGGTCTATTTATCGTTATCTCTGCAATCTTTGCGGATTTTCCCGGATTCGACCTCGACGCGGTCTGGATGCCGCCAATTCCGGAAGGCCCAGCCAACGGCAGTTCCTTCGGCCGTAGTATGGCCATCGTCGGCGATGTTAATAACGACGGCTACGACGACCTCGCACTGGCTGCGGAATTAGCCTGCGATACCGCATCAGGCAATATCGCCGGTAAGGTTTATATATATTTCGGCAAACCGGGTATTTTATCGATATCAGATACTCCGGATATAATACTGACCGGTGAAGAGAACGACGATTGGTTCGGTTACGATGTCTCGGGTGGAGATTTCAACGCCGACGGCTACAGCGACATAGCCGTCCTCGCGCAGAAAGGGAATAAAGGCTATATCTATTTCGGCGGCGACCCGATGGATAGCGTCCCGGACTTTACTTTGATTCCCGCCTACGGCGAGTATTTCCGTTACCAGATGCAGTTTGTAGGAGATATAAACGGCGATACCTACGACGACCTCGTTATCCCTATAAGGATATCTCCAGATTATTACATCTTTATATACAACGGCGGCCCAGGCGCGGATATAGTTCCCGACGACACACTTACCGGCTACGGCTACAAGGTCGGTTTTGGCGGAGATATCGACAACGACGGTATCGACGACCTTTTAATCGGTGATGCTTATACCGCAGATGACTCCGGAAAAGCCTATATATTTCTCGGCGGCGACCCATTTCCGACAACTCCTTCGGTTACTATAACCGGTGAACGCCCCGAGCACGATTTCGGCTGGAATCTCGCCATTATCGGCGATATCAACAGCGACGGCTTCGACGATATCGGCATTATCGCGAGCGGCCCGACCAGCTGGATTTGGAAACAATGCTGGATGTATCTCGGTTCCGACACAGGTGCTTATGAATACGTCGGTTACGTCGAGGACACTGTCCGGCAGCTTTATGGAACAGCGATTATCGGCGCGGGAGATATTAACTTCGATGGATACGACGATTTTATAGTCGGAGCGCCCGGAGCTAATATCGTGGACCACGACCCGGGCCATGTCCACATCTATTACGGCGGCGCGACGCCACCTGAAAGCACAGATGTTTTCCTGATAGGAGAAGCCGGCAACGACCAGTTCGGTCTTTGTCTCGCGGCTGGCGGCGATATGAATAACGATTCCTACGACGACCTGGCAATCGGCGCGTTCAAAAGCCACGAACCCGGCTATTTCGGCGGAAAGGTCTATCTTCATTCGGGCAAGATGCTGGCTTATGGTGATTACGAACCGCAAGAAACAGTAACCGGACCGCCGGCCAGAGGCTGGGCAGGATACGTAGTCGCCAGCGGCGATATCGACGGCGACGGTATGAACGATATCGCTTTCACACACGAATTGCACTATAAAAGCGAAGTCTATCTCTGCCTCGGCGAACCGTCGGGGGCGGACCTCGACCCCGATTATATACTGACCGACAGTATCCCAAAAACGCGCTTTGGCCATTCGATAGATTTCGGCGATTTCGACGGTGACGGTATAGATGACCTGGCTATCGGTATTCCAGACTGGGATAGCGATACGGAACACACATCGAACGACGAGGGCGAGGTTCGAATATACTTCGGTAGCGACCCGTTTGTGCCTATGCCGGGTTTTGTGTTGCACGGCCCTACGAAAAATAAGATATTCGGATATAGCCTCGCGTTTATTGGCGATATTAACGGAGACGGCGCCGAGGAACTGCTCGTCGGTGCACCGGAATATATTACCGGTGGCTATGCCGATTCTACCGGATATGCATATCTATTCTTTGGCGCCGGTGATACGCTACCAGACGCAGTATATAAGGGCGAAGAGGCAAAGAGTGCATTCGGAGCCTGTGTGTGCGGAACTGGAGATATGACCGGAGATGGTATCCCGGATTTCGCTATATCGGCGCACAGAATACACTGGCCGGACGCGGGTTTCGGAAAAGTCTATATCTACGAGGGCAACCCTGTGCCGCCGGATTCTCCATCGGTAACTTATGAAGACCCCGCTTACAAATGGATAGGCAGGAATATGGCCGCCCCGGGGGATGTCGACGGAGACGGCTACAATGAACTTCTCGTCAACTGCCGCAGTATCGAATGGGGCGCTTACGGCGAGGGTAACGGCGCGGTCAGATTGTATTTCGGCGGTGAACCTCTATCCTCGAGCGATTATTTAGAACTTACGGCGCCGTTCGGATGCGTCGGAGGTTACGGCATCGGTGTGGGCGAACTCGGCGATATCAACCTCGATGGTTATCCTGATTTCGCAGTCGGCGCACCCAATGGAATTCCCGGTGAATGGATGACCGCCGGAGCGATAGCGGTCGTGGGACACACCGGCGGAGATAGAGCTTATGTCTATTATGGTGGCAGCCCATTCGATACCTACTACGACCTGGAGTTAATTCCACCTAAAGGTCACGAGATGTTCGGCTACGATATCTGCGCCGCCGGAATGACCAGTTTTGACGGCTCTTTCGATATAGTTATCGGTGCGCCGGGAAACAGTATGAGCGGCTACGAAACCGGTAAGGTTTATCTTATGAGTTCGATATACTCGCCGGTTACCGAATCTCACGAAAAACCGACAAAACTCGCGCTGGTATCGTATCCGAATCCCTTTAATAGCGCAGTTTCTCTCGAATTTGCTTCCTCGGGTGAATACCGACTCGATATATTCGATATCGGCGGCAGGAGAGTAGCATATTTCAGTGATAATAATCCCGGCCTCAACAGAATTATCTGGAACGGCAACGATATTCATGGTCGGTCGCTCTCCAGCGGGGTATATACAGCTCGCCTGATAACCTCGGGGACGATTATCGACCGCAAGCTTGTATTGCTAAAATAGTTGCTATACGAATTAATTGTTAAAATAAATTGACATTCGAATCAGGGTCTATTACATTATAGACAAATCCCGGCAACTGCAATACGGGTAGTGGAATTTATCCTTTCGGACAGGATACTTCAATTCTGCTGGACGCACAGACCGTCACGGAAAGGAGAACTATGCTTACCTATCGTCAATTCGTTATTGGTGTTTTGGTAGTATGCTTGACGATTGTGGTATTCGCCGATGTGCCACATATCATCTCGTATCAGGGATTACTTACGAATCCCGTTTCGGGCGAGCCAATCCCGGACGGGGCTTATGCAGTTAGTTTCAATATCTACGACGACCCACTGGGGACTACGCCGCTCTGGTCGGAGTTATATCCGTCACTCACTGTTACCGGCGGCCTTTATTCCGTCAGGCTCGGCGAGATTACTCCTTTCCCAACCTCGATGAGTTTCGCTGTGCCGTATTGGCTCGAGGTTATATTCGATGGCACCGCGATGGTTCCCAGATACCAGCTAACATCCGGGGCATACGCGCTCAATATACCGGATGAAATACGCAAGCCTCTCGGACTGGGCATTTACAATCCCGACGCCTACGATTTCTCCGCCGTGGACCTTGCGACCTGCTCCAGAGGAGTGGATATTATTCATTATATGGATTCGGCGGGCTCGGTCGGCGGGATAACACTCGAGGCTAAAGAGGGCACACCCGGTCTGTATTACTCTATCGCCCGTCTCGGTTGGCTGTCGGCTTATGAGGATTTCCCGATGGGGCTTTTCACTAATATCGCCGTCTATGGCGAGGTTACCAGTTCCGGTTCGGGCGGCGCAGCGGTGCTCGGATTCGATAACCACGGCGCGACCGGCGGTGACGGCGATTACGCGGGGTATTTCGCCGGCGACGTCTATATATCCGGCGACCTCTTGGTCGACGGTAGTATTCCCGGTGGAGAATGTCTGTGGACTGAAAGCGGCGCCGCGGCGCTGATTTATGCCAATAATAATACTAACGTAACTGTCTGGGATTCGGGTAACGACCACGATTTCCAGGTTACCACTCTCTCGACCGATGCGGGCGACGCCGCAATCTACGGTGTTCAGGGCACTACGCACGCGGGTGGATATCCGGGTGTTGCAAGCGCTATCTGGGGGGATGCCGACGGCGGTTACGGTGTATGTGGAAGGTCGAGAACCAGTTCAGGGGTTTACGGTTATTCCGAAGATTCCTATGCGGTATGGGGAGTCTCCCAGAATAGCGACGGTGTATTCGGCTGGAGCCATTCGGCGTCCGGTGCCGGAATTTACGGATATAACAACGGTGGCGGTCTAGCAGGCGAATTCGACGGCGATGTCGAGGTCGACGGCAGTTTCAAATCTAACGAAGTAATAAAAGTTACTATCAACGGCTGCGATTTCAAGGGGAACAATACGACGATGGCGGGGGACGTCGAAATGATATACCAGAACGACGCATCGGTGGAAGTTTATGAGGCAAGCGATAACCAGGGTTTGATTTTCGCGTCGATACCTTTCCCAACCTGTCTGCACGGCAACGGAATCAGAATAGACTCGATTAGGGTTTATTACCAGACGGAAGAAACGGCGGATTATATCGACCTTACGCAGCTCAGAGAGAATACTTTCGATGGGAGTTATCTTAGTTTGACACTCGACAATACAAACCGGACATCGACTACGATAAGTTCATATAAAGTAACCTGCGGCGACGATGTCGATGTCAACACGGGCGGCGTGTATTTGTTCATTAACATTTATTACAATGGCGGCGGGACGGTAACGATATACGGCGCTGAAGTCTATATGCACCAACCTTAGTCCGGTCAATCGATATATTATGTAACGGGCGGTCTAAAAGACCGCCCGTTTGCTTTTCGCTTTTTTATAGTTTTAGCTATTGTTTTTTTTGCGGATACTGCGTCCCTTTCTTATTAAGGACCAGTCCCACTATCAAAAGGACTACCGATAATCCAAGGGAGCCTAAACTGGCCGCGAGTGATTTATTCAACCTGGGTGAACTATAATAGAAATGCACCTTATGCGTTCCCTTTTTTAACGGCACCGCTGTAAAGGAATAATCTGCCCTTATAAGAGGCAATTTTTCGCCTTTCTCTTCGGCGTGCCAGGCCGGATACCAGTTTTGCGAAAGGAACAGAAGTCCGTCGCGGTGCATATTTATCTCGACATAAAAATCGTCGTATCGGTTATCTATAATCCTCCCGAATCTGGAACTCACGGGAATAATCTCTTCTGTGGAAACCTGTGATATACCCGGGTCGGATTCAATAAGAAGGACATTGCGGTAATTGCGAATACTATCGGAGACGAAAACCGGGTCTTTGAGTTTTTGCAGAGTGACCTCGTGTTCGACCGTTTCCCAATTATAGAAAGCGACAGCTCTTGGGAACGCCGTCATATTCCTATAAAGGAAAAACATATCGAAATTCCTGACAAATTCGAGATTCGGGAGTGCGACCGGCTGTGGCGAAAGGATATACTCGATATTGAGTATGTCCCAGAAATGCGGATATACCTGGATATTCTGCGGATGCTGGTGTCTCCCGGTGAACTCGTCATACCAGCGAAGCTGATTGCCGTGAAGTTCCGAGAACGAAACCGCATCGAGGCCGAACGAAGCGAGGTGTGTATTTCCCATTGTTTTCGGTAAACATAACGTTCTGAACGGCCCGCGGTTTTCGTTTTCTTTTTCAAGATAATCGACGACGGAGAATTTCGGGAATAGCCTGTCCAAGTTTTCAACGACTATAAATGGTTTCCCTATCCGCCACAGGTCGGCGATAAGGATTACCGCGATAGAACCGATTAACAGCATAGGGTAGATTTTTTGCGATTTTATACGCCAGAACAAAAGGCCGATAACTACCCAGGAGAGAATTAAAGCGAGCCACGAACTTTTAAGGAAAATCGGGAAATTTCTCTGCAGTGCGGCCTGCTTTGCCTGGATATTGACATTCTGGAAATTCGGGGCGGTATCGAGCCACCAGCTTGCGAGCGGTTTTCCTACTACGCTCAGGATTATTAAAACGACCGTGAAACCCAAACCGAGCCACAGGAGCCATTTCATGATTAGTGGTATGGTCGATTTTGCCTTGTTTTTCGCTTTCTTCTTTTTGCCTTTTACGTTCGGCTGGTTCTCCGAACGGTATTCGAGAACGGCGTTAACCGCGAAAGCCAAACTAACGACCGATGCAAATACAACTGTAAAAAATAACATCTCCGGCGCTCTGAATTTTTTAACACCGGGGATGAAATAATAATATAAATAGAAAAACGGGAGTTGCGTGCCGATGGAATATGTTATAGCGAAAACAGAGAAACCTCCGAGGAAATAAAGAAACGGTCGTTTTAGCGCAATGATAGCCGCAAGTGCCAGTATTACAACCGCCATCCCGACATACATCGAGTTAATACGGAAATGGTTACGCCCCCAATAGGATTGACGTCCTGACAAATCGATACCGACGAAATCGGGGAAAGCGGTTGAGACAAGGTCCTCCATATTCATACGCCATGAGTTGCCGAATTCGATTCCTTTTTCCTCTGTTTGAATCGTTCTTACAGAGTATTTCCCGACATAATCGAACGGAGGGTAAAGCTGGATAGCGGAAATCCCTACACCGAGCGCTATCGCCAGAACGAAAAGCCCTATATAAACGGCGGTTTTCCCCCACCGGTAATCCTTCCTGACGATTCCCCTGACAAGTCTGAAAACGAAAAGCGCTCCCAGTAGCCACGAGGCGAAATACGCCATCTGCGGGTGAGCCGTAAGTATCATCAACGAATAGCTTAATCCGAAAAGGATGAAATCTGCGAACCGTTTGCGTTCCATCGCACGTTCCAGTAGCCAGAAAACCAGCGGAAATAACCCGATAACCCACATTTTGCCGTCGTGTCCGGCATAAATAAGCGAGATAAGAAGCGGCGCGAACATATAGGCGATACTTCCCAGAAAACAGGCTTCGCGCCGGAGTTTATAATGCCGTAAAAGGATATACATAAACCATCCGGCGAGCAGAACAAAAAGCAACTCCGCAAAACCGTATGAGCGGTGCGGTGGCAAAAGCAGTCGAATCGGCACAGAAAGCGGGAAAAATATGCCGCCGTGCATACCTTCCACAAAAGGCATACCTCCGTGAAGGTGCGGTTCCCATAGCGGAAAGGACTTAAATTCCCGGACGTAATTTCTGTAGAATTTTACCTGAAAATGCCCGAGGTCCGAATAATCGGTCCCAAACAACAATTTATCCGAAAATATAAACGACCCGAAGAGGATTAGAACCAGAATAA
>QNEE01000112.1 GCA_003645085.1 bacterium
CTTATAAAGCCGAAGGCTTCCCGAAACTTCTGATAGTTACAAACACAATCCATAATAAATGGATTATTCCTCTCGGTGGCCCCGAAGAAATCGTCGTCAATCAGTATTTTAATCCGGCGTCCCCGGACACATTTGGGTTAATAAGGGTATTTTATGAAATTATAAATAACGGTTTGATGATGCATACGGCAGGGCTCGAACACAAATGGGACATTAATATAAACGGTCGCGACGACGCCCCGGTGGCGATACCCGGAGCGTGGGACTCCGTCAATTGCACTTACGATACCCCGATGCCCGGATTATTCCTTGCCGCCGAGAATGGCCTCGGTCCGTCGGTTACCGACCCAGGACTCGTTGCGAGAGGGCTTATTAACCAGTGGGACGCTACTCGTCCCGATTTCCTCGCATACGGTGAAGAAACCGACCTCATCCCGAGTGTATTTAGTATAACTTCGGCATTCGGAGACGGGGCAGAATATGACCTATCGGCCGTATTGCTCAGATGGGATGTTTTGTCGATACCGCCCGGCGAGAAGCGGGATATTATCACTTATTACGGTCTCGGCGACGCCACGATACAACCGGGTAGTTTGTATGTCCAGAAGATTATCGGCGGCGATTGGACGGTCGTAGAATGCGAGTTAGGAAATAACCCTCAAGAATTCCAGTTCTTCGTCGGTAACCGGTCGCCGGATTTAACCGTATTCGACACGGTCTGGGTTCACGCGACCTATCCGACGGAACTCGGAAGTCTGGTTATAGACCCGACAGACCCTTACGACGATAGTCTCGATTTTATATATTACGATATGAATCCGGGCGATTTCGAGGATATTAACTTCCTTTTTTACGCCTGGACCGATACCTGCGGACCTTTTTACATCGAATTCGTTTGTTCTACAAATACCGCCGGTATAGATACATTCCACAAACAATGGGTATTTAATATACCCTGCCCCCCGTGGGACGCTCCTATAACGACATTCATAAGCCCTACCAGCGCTTTTACCGCCTGCACCACCGGCGATGGTTTCGAGATATGGATAGAGTTCGACGAGGACGATGGCGATACGGTGGGTTTGGACTTCCTGGAAACGGTGGTCCGAATTGTCGCAGACGGTTGCACAACATTCGTCGATAGGACGAATTTCGATGACGTAGAGTGGCGATTCGGCGGCCTTTTTGAAGACACACTTATAATACGGGTCGATTCGTTCCCGACGTTCTTCTTCGGCTCCGGCGATACAATCGAGGTTTGCGTCGTGAATGTCGAGGATGAATTCGGTTGCGCCGATTCCAATATATGTCAGGATATAATCGTCGACCCGGACCCGCCGGTTATCTGGATGCTCGACCCGCCGCCGGATTCCATTACTAACCTTATGAGCCCGACTATAACCATAGGTCTTATCGACTCGCTCGCCGGTCTCGACACATCGACTGTAATATTCTCCGTCAATGGGACACCATTAAATCCTCATTCTCCGGGCGCCGCCTGGGACGGTTTTCTCTTTAAATTGACATACGACACACCGTCTCCATTCCCATGCGAGGAGTGGGTCGATGTCTGCGTTCTAAACGCGGAGGACATTACCGACGCGCCGTGCGGGCCGAACGCCATGGAGGACTCCTGCTGGCGGTTCTTCGTCGACTACTGTGCGCCGGGTATCGACCTTGTCGTCCCGGAAGACGGTTCTATTATCTCATGCGAAACCCTCGATGTTATCCTGTTTATCGACGACAGCCTTTGTGTCGATACGACTGCAGGAATAGTGGCATTCGAACCCGGAGGGCCGGCATGCACGCTCGCAACATGGGATTCAGTAACATGGGCTTGCAGCACAATCACCATACACAATGTTCCTCTACCTATCGGCGATGTTATACTGAACGTTACCGAAATACAGGATATAATGGGCAACATGGCGGCGCTTCGGACGTTTTTCTTTACCGTGGATACTGCAGGACCCGTCCCGGACGACTTCTCGCTCAGCCCCCCGGACGGCGGCTGGACCGGACCGAATTTTATGACCGAGGTGCTGGTATATGAGGAAAGCGGAATCGATTCGAGTTCCATCACATGGCGCGTATGGATAAACGGCGTCGGGCCGAGCGAATACACCTGGGACCCGCACTATCCGACCATTCTAAATACATCTACCGCCGGTTGTCCGACAGACAGCCATATTTTCCTGACCTTCAATAACATGACCAATTCGCTCGGGCTTGCCGATGGCGACACGGTAACGTTCTGTGTGGTCAGATGCGACGATATCGCGACCCTTTGCGGCGCAAACAACCTCGTCGGAGACAGCTTATGCTGGACATATTTCGTAGATGCAGCCGGACCGACAGCCGAACTTATATGGCCGGAGGAGCTGTCCATATCGAAATGCAATCCGCTCGACCCGTCGTTCGCCGTTAAACTTTTGCTCGAAGACCCGGCGGGCATAAACGAACTGACCATCGACCTTACAATAGATGGAAGCTACCACACGGTCGTAAGGGACGGGGATACGGACACGTTCCTTGTAATTATATCGATGGCGTACCCGTGGCCATTCTGTCCGGAGGAGTCCGTTGTCGTGAGGCTCGAGTCCGTCGCCGACAGTTTCGGCAACCTGTCCGACACTTATGAGTGGTATTTCTGGTCGGATTCTACCGCGCCGTTCAGCGACAGCACGACATGGCAACCGTATAGCGGTGAACCGGGTACCTGTCAGGTCGTATCTCCTTATGACACGCTCGTTTTTGTGGTCGACCCCGGCGGGTGCGGATGGCTTAACCACGACAGCCTTGTCCTTACGCTGAATATTCGACCGGCGCCGGGCGAAACCGATATATTCGGATACGGCACAGAGGGCTACTGGCTCGGAGATACTTTCTATTTGCCGATTACTATGATACCGGGCGTGGACGATGGCGATACTATATGCGTAAATATCGCTCACGTCGAGGACTCACTTATGTATATGGCGAGGTGTGGCGCGAACGAAGCCGACGATTTGCTCTCGGAAGACCCATGCTCGTGGTGTCTGCTCATAAGTGCGGGCGGGCCGATAATTACACGGACGCAGCCGCTCGTGCACTACGTTAGTTGCCCCGAATTCGCGTTCGCGTGGCAGCTTGCGGACGATGACGGTATCGACACGAGCAGTGTCGTTATAAGCGTATGGTCGGAATCTTCGCCGACGCCGACGCTATATACCTGGCCGACCGACATGCATGCCGATTTCCCCGAGGACTCCTCTTTATGTACGCTTTATCTGGATATCGACCTCGACGACTACACCGTCGCTATGTGCGAGACGGTCTGGGTAAGGTTCGAGCAGGTATATGATATGCTCGGAGTCGGCAACGAGGCGACGAGTACCTGGTGGGTATTGCTCGACACGACAGAACCGTGCCCGCCGTTAGAATACTGGCCGGCGATGGGCGAAACGCTACATACTAGAACACCTTATATCTGGGCCCGTGTTTTGGGTGACTGCGCGCCGGTATACCCGGAAAGCCTGCATTTCGACCTTTATATCGACGGCGACTGGGTCTGGTATTCCGATACATTCGGCATAATCGGCTGGCGGCCTATGACCGACACCGCCTATTTCGCCATCGGCATCCTGCCCGATTCGCTACAGCCGACGGGCTGCGACTCGGTAACGATAAAAATGCGCAATACCGACGATACCGATTTGCTTATAGACTGCCCGTTGAACAGCTGTGAGTTCGAGTGGCATTTCTTCATAGACTGCAACGGCCCGGAGGTTGTCGAGACCAGCCCATCCGGCGGTGGCATAACCGGCGGTTGTATCGTAACCTGCCCGCAGGTCGATTCGCTGGTGTTCGTCCTCGATGATTTCGAGGGGCTCCAGTGCGAATCGGTCTGGGTTGCCTGCTCTTCGCGCGTAAATGGTATTTACGACGTCTGGGACTGGCCGTCTGGCGCCCTGCATTGCGACGGGACGACTATATCGGCGATTCCGCTTCCGGCGTATTCCGTCGAGGACACCTACGATGTCTGGCTTTATGCCGAGGATTTATTGGCGAATCCGCTGGAGGTTCCCGGAGATACGTATCATTATTACTTCGTAATCGACCATACGCCGCCGGGTCCGGTCTGGTTCTCGCCTAACTGCCATGGCGACTCGGCGACATCGACCAATCCGACCCTGTGGTTCTTCGCCGATGATTTATGGGGCCAGGTCGACCCGGGGAGCTGGTGCGTCGATTTCGAGAACCCTACGCCGCCGGATTGGATAACCGTCTGCTTCGATAGCGCTCCCGGGGCATTCGAACTATACGACGACAGCGTCGGCATCCATACGGGCATGGTTCCTTCTCTCGCAGGAATCTGGAGCGGCGGCGACATTATCACGTTTTACGTATCCCGAGTTTGCGACGTCTCCGATACCTGCGCACCGAACTGCAGAACCTGGCCGGATACCTGCGGTTTGGCTCTATCGGAGGCAGGGCCGGTCGTCCGGAATATCTGGCCCGGGTCGAACGGCGTTCTCGGTTGTCCTCAGCCGGACACCTTCATCTTCACCCTCTGCGACGACGAAGGGGTCAACGCCGCGAGTATCGAGCTCTTCTATCGGGATTGCACGGGGGATAGTTTCGTATATACTCTCGATTCCGCGACCGTGCTATACTATTCCTACACAGCGCCGGAATGCGATACGCTCTGGTTCCAACCGCCGAGTATTCTCGCCGAGGGCTGCACATTATGGCTCCATTTCGAGGTCGACGACATTCTCGGGAACGGCGAGGAGGACAACCTTTTCTGGTTCGTCTATGACTATACGCCGCCGGGGTTCACCGTCGTCGAACCGCTCGACTCCGCATGGACGTTCACTCCGGACGTCATTATGACGTTCCCCGATAATATAGCGGGTGTCGATACGACCTCGGTAACGGTTTCTATCGTCTCCTGGCCCTGCGATACTTCATTGTCGTTTACCTCGCCTCAGCCGGATACACTCGAATGGCGAATGAATACCGACCTCGGGATACCGGAGACGCTCATATTAAGCTTCTACGAGCTCGAGCCGCACTGCTTGACGACCGGCGATACGGTCTGCATGCATGTTCTCGAGGCGTGCGACGAGAATATCGCCTGCGAGGTATGCACGCTTCTCGATACGACCTGGTGTTTCGTTATCGCGCAGGGCGGTCCGGTTCCCGTAATCGTTCACCCGGTTCCACCTTCGTTTCTTTGCCCGGAGGATTCTCTCATAATAGAGTTCTACGACATCGACGGCATCGACACGACGAACCTTTTATTTATAATCAACGAAGCGGAGACCCTTTTCTCCGGCGACCCGAATTTAGATTGGACGCTATCGGCTACGGGGGACACGGCGCTCCTGGTCTATCTACCGCCAACGCCGGGGTTCGATACGACGGACGTCGAGCTCTGTGTCGAGGGTCTCGAGGACCTGCTCGGTATTCCTATGGTCGGTATGTGCTGGAGTTTCCGCGTCGATTTGCTGCCGCCGCTGCCGGAGTATATCTCGCCGGCGAGTCCCTGTCCCGATAACCAACCGGATATCGTTCTATATGTAGTCGACAGCCTGAGCCCGATAAACCCGGAATGCTTCAGGCTCTGGGTCGATGATACGACTTACGTTCATGACGATTCGGTTCTCGTCTGGCTGCCGGATTCTGCCGAAGCCGGAACGCTCGTTTGGAGCGCGGTTCTTGCGGGAGATACGCTTTTATCCGGCGATACTGTCCATATCTGTCTGCTCGAGGCGTGCGACAGCACCGGCTGCCTCTACGATAACTATCTCTCGGAATACATCGACAGCTTCTGCTGGGAATTGGTAGTCTCGGAGGGCGTCGGCCCCGTCGTCGACATGCTCAACCCGCCGGACTGCGATATGGCTATCTCGTGTTCGACGAGTTTCCAGCTCACATGGTCGGTAACGGACGCCGATGGTATCGCGGAAAGCAGTATCAGGCTCATATATTTCGACGGCACGACTGTCGATACTTTCACTATCGACTCGCCCGAGGTCTATATGGTTTCGCCGACCGTTCTCGCTTTCGAGGTTCCGGCGCCGACCGGTCCGGGCGGTATCTGGGTTTTCATCGACGAGCTCGACGACCTTCTCGGCAACCCGGCGGTCGGGACGGACGATACCTGCAACTTCATTATCGACTGGGACGCGCCTTATGTCGTCGAGTATTGGCCCGCCGATTCCGAAACGCTCTCGACGCCGTATCCGCTCTTATGGTTTATAGTAGAGGACTCGAGCTGGTTTGTCGATACGACTACCGGACATATTATTATTAACGGCACGGTTTGGACGACCACCGACGACGAGGTCTGGTGGAACGGCGACACGCTCTTCTTCCAGCCGACAGTCCCGTTCGAGGGCGGCGATACGATAACGTTCTGCATCGACAGCGTCGCCGATTCGACCGTTCTTTGCGAGCCGAACTGGCTCGAGACGGAATGCCATATATTCTATATCAACGCCGATGGCCCGCATGTCGAGCTTATATTCCCGGATACGACGCTCGACCCGCTCATAACGTTCTGCGATTCGGGAGCGTTCTGGCTGTTGACCTACGACGCGGAGGGTCTCGATACGAGCGAAGTCGTAGTCATCTTCGACGGTTCCGATACGGCAGCCTGGGCGGACAGCCCCGGGCGATTCGAGCTTCGGCCGGATGGGGTCTTCCCCGATTCTGTTATTATCGACACCGTCCTTATCTGGCCGATTATGGCTTACGACGATGGCGACACGGTCTGTCTCGAGCTTATCGAATGGCCGGATACTCTCGGCAATCCCGCTTTCGGCGACTACGAATGGTGCGCGGTCGTGGACCTAGCGCCGCCGGTGCTGGATACTACCGAGCCCGCCGTCGGCGAGACGGTCTATAACTGGCAGCCGACCATATTCGCCGTTCTGCACGATTCGCTTTCTTGGGTCGGTCACGGGTGTATCGAGTTTCATATTACGCAAAACGGTATCCCATATGGCGCGGGAACTTACTACGACGGCGACCCGGAGCTTCGCTGGTCCGACAGCGCGGATACCCTTTTCTTCACGCCGGATACCTTCTTCGAGGAGTTCGCGGAAATCTGCATCGACCTGACCGTCTGCGACTCGACGACTATCGGGGAGCCGTTCAACTGCGCCCCGAACGAGACGACCTACCACTGGTGCTTTATCATCGGCGACGACGACACGACCGGCCCCGAAGTGGTAGTATGGGATAGCTGCGAGGCGATTATCGCCGGCGATACCGCGTTCAGTATCATGGTCGCGCTCGGCGACGTTAGCGGCGTTTTCGACGACGGAACGACAGATACCCTCGGACAGGGGTTGCTCGCGCATTTCCTCGCAGACCCGGGCTCGGGATTCCCCGATTATTGGTTGCCGATGGATATGTCCGCCGAGTTGGATACGCTCGGAATCTCGCCGGGAGACTCGCTCTACTGGGCGTGGACAACGCCGGGCGCGATACCCGGTTCCGAGATAATCTCCGGTATGGAATTATGCTACGAAATATGGGCGCACGATAACGACTTCGATTTCGATAATCCGGACGATAGGCAACTGGCCGTCGAGGGAACCCTTTGCTGTAACGTCGTCAACGATATCCCGCCGGGCATAATTATAACCGTTGCCCCGGACGGCGATTATGTCAGCTGCCGATGCGATACGGTTCAAGTCGAACTGCACGACGACGATAATATTATCGCGGATTCCCTTATACTTACGGTCAACGGAATGCCTTATATAGTCGGCGACCCGGAAATCGACTGGGACCCCGGCTATTCGGGACACCATATCGGAAGGCATATCCTTACTTTCGACCTCGACGAACCCGATTGCTGGGAGCACGGCGATATTATCGATGTCTGCATACAAAATATTTTCGACGAGTGGGGCAATCAGACGCCGGATAGCTGCTGGGAGTTCTATATCGATTTCGAGCCCCCGGAGGCCTGGTGTCTGGATATTGCCGATTCCAACGTCGATATATTCGAGTTCGACTCCGTCGCGTTCCATCTATTCGATATCGACGCGGGGGTTAATCCGAACAGCATAGAACTTGTCGTTCATGTCCTTTCCGAGGACGGCGCTGTCGAGCTCGACACTTTCGATATAAACGATACGGAATTAGATTACGACCCGTCGGCGGGCATCCTTGTTCTATGGGTTCTCTATTCTGCACGACTTCAGTTGGCTCGGGGCGATTCGGTATGTTTCGAGCTGTCCTATGCCGAGGACCTCACTACGATTTGCGACCCGAATGCGAGCGAGCAGCAACATTTGTGCTGCAAATTTATCAAACCGGAGACGCGCTGTTTCGCCGAGCCGCAGCCTTTTACCCCTCCCCCGCCGACAGACGGCTATAATGACGAGGTCGAGTTCGATTATCCAGGACGCTACGATACCGAAGCTTTGGTCAAGATTTACGATATGCGCAGCCGTCTGGTCGCCGAACTCGGCCCCAGCACCGGCAATAGATATATCTGGGATGGGTACGACCTCGATGGAGTTCCCGCCCGCCCGGGGGTTTATATGTATGTGATAGAACAAGGAGGGGAGGTGATTTGCTCCGGTACGGTTGTCCTCGCAAGGTAATGGGGAGCCGCAGGGCGACTTCGGAGGAAAAAACGAACTTCCGGAGGTGGAATATGAGACGCTCCATCGTAACAGGAGCGGCCCTGAGCCTTCTTGTTCTGGCCCTTCCGAATGCGGGTTGGGCCGATTTGGCCGCACGGAAATTAGCTCTGTATCCGCCATCGACCGGCGGCGGAACGAGGC
>QNEE01000113.1 GCA_003645085.1 bacterium
GCATAAGGCCGCCGACGCCGAGTTTTGTCCCGCCAAAATAACGCGTAACGACGCACGCTACATCGACAAGTTCCGCGCCGGACAATACGCGCAAAATCGGCAAGCCCGCACTGCCCGACGGTTCGCCGTCGTCGTTCGACAGTTCCTCGGTTCTTTTGGCTCCGATTCTGAATGCCCAACAGTGGTGTGTCGCGTCGGGGTATTTCACTTTTTCGCGTTCTAAAAAAGCCGCAAAATTCCCTCTATTATGAACACGTTCGACTACTGCGATAAAACGCGAACCGCGTTCGGCAATCTCGGCAAATCCGGTTTTTATAATGGTTTTATAGAACACGTCCATTCGGATACGCAGCCTTATTTCATATTAAAACTGTGGAGATACTATCGCAAGAGTTTTTTGTGATTATCTTGATTTATTCGGGTCTTTATCGAAAAAATCCGTCGGGAATCGCATATTAATTTTTAGGCCGGAGCCTTTAGTATTATCTCGCCGCGAAGAACGCCGCGTATCGAGATAAGTTTATCGGCTATTTTACTTATCCTGCCGGAGGTTCCGCGCAAAACAACCACCTCGAGGCAGCGTTCTTCATCCATATGGACGTGAAGCGAACTGATAATTTCATCGATGTGCTTGTGCTGTTCGTGGACGAGTCTGTGGTTCAGGTGTTTCCCGTGGTCGAAAACGATAGCCAGTGCGGCTACCGCCGGTGCCTCTGGATTTTCGAGCTGTCGTTCCGCCAGCGCCGCGCGAATAAGGTCGCGGATAGCCTCAGAGCGGTTCTCGTAGCCGCGTTCCGCAATATAGCTATCGAAATTCTCGGCGAGTTCATTTTCGATACTTACGCCAAATCTTTTAACGGACATAATACCTCCGCTTTATTTTTGTATTGTGATTCCTGCAAAATTGCAATTCTCGATAAAAGCGATTGAAATCTCTCCCTCCCAGAAAAGCCACTGAAGTGGCTAATCCATCATCCAACGAGCTATTAGCGTCCCTCATTAAAATTTAAAATACAAATTCTGGATATTTTGCAAAATTCACTTTTTGTCTTCCTCAAAATGCTCTATCTATTCCGTGCCGATGACTAGGATTAATTCCCCTTTAATTTCGCTTATGTTCCCCGCTATCTGGCTCAGTTTCCCACGGATTATCTCTTCGTGAATTTTCGTGAGTTCCCGACAAAGAACGGCCTCTCGGTCGCCGAGAATAGAAACCGCATCCTGAATAAAGTCGGTTATTCGATGCGGCGAGACGTAGAACACGAGAGTTCTCGGTTTCTCCTCGGCGAGCTGGCGAAGTCTGCGTCGGCGACCTTTCCCGCTGTGTGGAAGGAACCCCTCGAACGAGAACCCGTTCACCGGAAAGCCGGACATGACGAGCGCCGGGACGAAGGCTGTTGGACCGGGAAGGACTTCAAGTTCGATTCCGGTCTCGATAGCTTTGCGAACCAGTGTATATCCCGGGTCGGAAATCGCCGGCGTTCCCGATTCGGATATTACCGCGATGTTTTCGCCGTCGCGGACCCGGCGGATAATCTCTTCGGCGCGACCCCATTCGTTTTTTACGTGGAACGAAAGAACCGGTTTCTTAATTTCGTAGCGTTTTAACAGGATTTGCGCCGAACGGGTGTCCTCGGCGGCGATAGCGTCCACCTCTTCCAATATGCGAACCGCCCGGCAGGTAATATCCTCCAGGTTGCCGATGGGGGTTGGAACTAATATCAACTTTCCGGTTGGCACGATGTATGTAATATAAATCGAAACGCGGCGATGACAAGTTAAAAGAGAAGGTTATGGAATAGTTAAGAGTGAAAAGTTAATAGTTAAAAATTACCCGGCTCGTTCCGCCCTTTAGGTTAAGGAATAAAGACGATAAAATAATGGTCGGTTTTCTAATAATCGGTTGGGAATTTTATAATGGACTATGCTACAAAATAATACACCCGGTATATTCGTGTTTGGTTTTTTTGAGCTAAACCCTTGACATAGAATATCCGCGCGAGTATTTTGGGTAAGGATGAAAAGATTAATCATAATAGTAATGTTAGTTTTATTAGCGGGAACTTGCTTTGCGCAAAGGCGGTATTATCACGAGACCGGACTTGCGATACTCCGCGTCGACGAGGGTTATCCGGGCGCGTTTGTCGAGCATCGTTACGTTGCTACCGGCGCGGACAATTTGTTCCGTGCGTTTCTCGCCGTGGGTTCCCACGACAGAGGCGTGGCATACGGCAGCGCTCATGAAGACGCGCCGCTTTACGACGGCACTTTTTCGCTGCTGGATTCGCTGGTTATCGAGGATTCGACATCGTGGGTCGTTACCGACACCGACTCTACCGGAGCGCCGGTAGATAGCGAACTCGTTCTTATCAGTTCGACAACGGAGATGTCTTACGTCGATACTTTAGTCGGGGTTACGGTTCGACAGCACGTTTTTGCGGAGAACGACTCTGGACGCGATATCCCCGTTACTTTCGTTATAGAGAATACGGGGGAGGACAGTATTATCGATTTCCGGGTTGTAATGTTCTACGATGGTGACATCCCGGATTGGGGCTACGAGGATGATTATCCCTTCAGTATAAACTACCTCGAGGCTGTGGCGGTTCGCGACGGTTCAGGTGAAAACGGTGTATGTTCGGGTTTCTGCGGGTTAATTCCCGACTCCGGTATGGTAACCGGCGCGTGGAAAGACTGGGTAGATACGACGGGTATCGACACGTTTCAGATAGACACGTTAGTTTTCGAGCCGCCCGGCTGGCCTGCCGATAGCGAGATTTCCGCCGGAGACTGGTCGGTTTTCGGGCGATGGGAATTCGGCGACCTCGCCCCGGGCGATTCGGCTGTCATGAGCATAGCTTTTCTGGTCTCCGATTCCACCGGTTTCGATACTCTCGCGGCGGAGGTTCGCGGAGACAGTGTTACGCATATATCAGAGACTGAAAGGCCGATTGCGTCGAACATTATAGTCGCACCTAATCCATTCAACGCTTCGTGTCGAATCGATGTTTCGAAAAGCGGTTTCGGTGCATCAGATTTAGAGATATTCGATATAGGCGGGAGGTTGGTCAGGAAAATTGCGGTAAGCCGTGGTAGTTTTAGTTCGCCAATTACCTTTGGTCAGTCGTTTATCTGGGATGGGCGGGACAATGGAGGTCGGAAACTCCCCAGCGGGGTTTATTTGATTCGAATAAATTCGACTAATCGAGAAACGGCAACAGGCAAGGTTATTCTATTGCGTTGAAGAGAGATGGTGCGCCGGCGTTGTGCTATCGATTTCTACGATACACGGCTTTAGCAGACACTCGAGTAGTGTGTGAGTGGGGAGGGTTAATTCTACATTCTACATTCTTAAATCCGCCTTAATTATATTCTTTTTCCTCTTCCTCGCCGCGAGTTACGCGTAATACTCCCATAACCAGAGCCTCCATTTCGTCCTCTCCCGGATAGACATAGAACGGGGCTATCCAGTCGATGTAACACTTCAAATTTTCCATTAAGCCTTTATTATATGCGATTCCGCCGGTAACCAATATAGCGTCGACATTCCCTTTGAGCGCAGCGGCATAGGCGCCTATCTCTTTGGCGACTTGATATACGAATGCTCGCAGGACAAGGTCGTATTCCGGGTCGGTTTTTGCCTTTTCGATTATCTCCGGCATCTCATCGGTGCCCAGTAGACTGA
Source organism: bacterium (assembly GCA_003645085.1). Lineage (GTDB taxonomy): Bacteria > UBP14 > UBA6098 > UBA6098 > UBA6098 > QNEE01. The sequence continues at coordinate 3,686 of QNEE01000113.1, forward strand.
GCATCCCGCCATGTTTGATAATTTTCTTCAACATCTCCGTCTCGGTATATTTGCCAGAAAAGCAGAGTTTTACGAGCCCTGTTGCGGGGAGTGTGCCGCAGCGTTGCGGGGAGAATGGTCCGGCGTCGTTGGCGTTATTGACATCGATAATCCTACCGTCGCGGTGCGCGGTAACGCTTATTCCGCCGCCGAGATGAACCACGACCAGATTCAGTTCCGTGTAGCGTTTCCCCTGTTCCGAAGCGAACCGTTTCGCTATCATTTTAATATTCAAAGCGTGACCGAGAGATTTGCGCGGGAGTTCTTTCATACCGGAGATATACGCTACATCGTCGAATTCGTTCACGCTGACCGGGTCGACGATATATGCGGGTATCCCGAGTGGCGCGGCTATCTCGTCGGCGAGCAGGCAACCGATATTCGATATGTGGTCGGCCTGAACGCGCCTCTGTTTGACATCGGCTTTCATCGCGGCGTTCACCCTGTAGGTTCCCGATAAAAGCGGTTTGAACGGCCCTCCCCGTCCAACGACCGCGTCGAGAGAGTTAAGCTTTATTCCATATTTATCGAGCGCCTCACGGATAGTTGCCGCGCGGAAATCGTGCTGGTCGTATGTATGCTCGAATTTCGAGAGTTCCTCGGCGTTGTGGCGGATATTCTCGATGAACAGAGGTTCCTCATCGTTATACACGGCGACTTTGGTCGAAGTCGCGCCGGGATTAATAGCAAGAATGCGCATTTTGTCCTCCATTTATAATTCGAATAGGTTGTATGAATATACGTCTATAGCGAATAGACACAAGGTTTTTCTGGAAAATTAAAGTTAGTTAATCGGCGAAGAGGAGCTTATTATAAGGTCATTTAAGATAAATCACGCGTTTTGTAGCCGATTCGTTCGTTGTATTAACCTTAATCAGATAAACGCCGGAGCCGAGCGATTCGTCCGGTCGCCATATCAGGGGCGTCGGCTGCCGCACTGAATCCCGACCGCGATTTCCGACAAGCCTAAATTCTCCAGGGGATTCAGTGCGGGAGAAGGGCAGGTCGGCCACCAGTCGGCCGTTTATGTCGAAGATTTTCAGCCCGACCTGCCCTTGCGACCGACCGGTCGCGCCGACGCCCCCGACAATGTCGGAGAACGATTCGTTTCTTTCCAATAAGATTGTAACAGAGGAGTTGAACGGATTCGGATAGGCCTCGATAGTCAGTTTTTCGGGACGCGGTAGATATTTGTCGATACCGAGTGCATCGACGTAAATCCACATTACAGCGTCTGCGATAACGACGTCGCCGTTAGCTGCGGTTCGGTCGCCGAGGCTGACATATCCTGCCGTTCCGATATCGAAATCGAACCGCCCGAGAAAATGCCAATCTCCACCAGAACCCTTTTGGGAGACAAGCATAGAATCGTTGTTCAAGCCGAAAACCCGCACAAAGACACTGTCGCATCTATTTGCGCCTGCAAGCCACCACATAAAGACGTCGTATTCGCCGGAACGGGGTAAATCCGGAGTCCACCGCGCCCAATTATCCGGGGTGTCGGCGTCGCACCAGAAATAGTCGGCCCCCCACCCGCCGGGATAGGTTCCGGTGTTCCAGACGCCGCCGGAACTGAATTCGGGGTCTAAGTTGTCGATTATTATAGTATCGGACGTTCCGCTGTCGTAGTCGGGTGGTGTTATATCCCGATGAATACAATAGCCTTTCGCGTAAGCGTAACCCTGACGGCCCTCGTGGTCGTTCCAGTTTGTTGCGTAGCGCCAGGATTCATCCCAGCCGGCGGTATAGTCGATAAAAGTTCCCTCGCCGAGTATCGCGGGCATCGTCGTATGGACAAGAACGTAATAACTGGCGGTTTTGGTTCCGCGGTCAATGTAGCTGTGCGCCCAAATAAGCTCGGGGTGGACTTTATTGCGCAAATCGAAGCTGTTCGCGCTTCCGCTGCCATAGCAGTAAGTTTCAGTCCCCTGGACCGTAGCGTCGAATGCGTTCTCGTGTATGGACATAAACCGCTCGTAACCGCCAGTGTTCGCTATATTGCATCGGTCGGCGAGACTGACATAGATATCGGTATCGCGTGTCATTCCTACAAATACGCCTGCCGACTCGAGATAGGTTTTCGCCTGAAAAGCGACATCGAGGTTTGCCTCTTTTTCGGTATAGGACGGTCCGGTAGCGCCGGGGTCGGAGCCGCCGTGTCCGGGGTCGAGTATAACATCGGCGGAAACAATAGCGGAACATATTAATATAAGAAGAAGGAAGGTTTTCATTTTAGCGCCTCCCTTAAGTCGAAATTCTCACGGAATATGAACCCGTTTTGTGTCGTCAAAAGCAAACCGTATTTTACCGAATAGTCCACACGGGTGAATATCCGTTCCGGCGGTGAGGATTCGACCAATTCGACCGGGTTTTGCGGCTCACCGTTATCGATGGAAATAAACATCACCCGGCTGTCGGTGATGCGTTCTCCGTCGTCGACCATATCGAGATAGAGAATCCCGAACGGTTCTTCGACAAACGAAGGATAATCGCCGGTAGGCAGTTTGAGTCCGGTAAATTCTGGCAGGCTAATGAGAACCATCGGGCCGCCGAGTTCCTCGAGAAGTATGTATTCGCCAGATTTATTCATGATGGGATTGAATAAAAATCCCGAAGCCGAGGCTTTATATTCGAGTTTTTCAAGTTTTTTATCGGGGAGTAACCGATAGAAATTCCCGCTCCTGTCACACCAGAAATAGCCCTGTTCGAGCGACAGGACAAGCGTTACATAAGCTCCGCCATCGAACGCATCCAGGGACTCGCCGGTCTTATCGAAAAGGCATATATCCCTGCCGTCGAATACGGAAATTATCTCGGATGTTACCCAACAGGGCGGACCGTAGTCGCCGCCGTTGTCCAGAAGCAAAACTGTTTTCGATTTCAACGAATAAACGAAGAGTGCGTTGGTTCTATCCGGACCCTCCGAGCCGGAGAACGCAATCGCCTCGCCATCGGGAGATATCGCCGCGCGATAACCGGCTTTCCAGAATGTCGTAACCGTGTCGAGTTCCGTGCCGTCGAAAATGTAGATACCGCGATAATTTGCGCCTGTGAACATTGTTTTGCCGGCGGGCACCCAGCGGGCTTCGAGCCATTCGCCGTCTTGCGCAACCGGCTCGAGAGCTGGCGTTCCAGTTATCAGAATCGTGGTAACCGCAATAAAAATAATATAGTAGAGAAGACGCATATCTGTAACCCTCTTAAATTATAGTTTTGCTCTTAATAAAATATATACATCGTTATAATCCGTCAAGGAAATAAGGGGGAGGGGTTTCCCTGAAGATTATGACGAACTAGAATTTTGAATTACTAATGGATAGCCCACGGTTCTATCCGTAGGTAACGGAGTATTAAGGAGAATCGCTTTCTTCGGTCGCTGGCGCGGGTGTGGAGCGGAATCCCGGATGGGGTTTTTGCGTTCGGAAATAATATATTCAAAAAAACCTTACCGAACAATGCAAAAACCGTGACAGCAGGGTTGCGCAAAACAGACTGCTAACTCCCGGAACTAAATCGCTTGTTATTACAAAAATCGGGAATTATATTAAACCTCGAATATAAGGAATCGAGATGCTATTAAAACTAATATTACTTTTTGTCCTCGTTCCGATTGGGGAACTCGCGCTGCTTATCGAGATTGGCCGATATATCGGTGTCTGGCCGACAATCGGAATTGTAGTGGTTACCGGAATTATCGGGAGCTTTTTGCTAAAACAGCAAGGATTGAGCACCTGGCGTCGGTTTCAAAATGACTTGTCGCGAGGCGGTTTCCCCGGAAATATTATACTCGAGGGTGTCCTGTTGCTTGTCGGCGGAGCTTTTCTACTGACGCCCGGTGTAGTAACCGACGCGTTGGGATTTATCCTATTAATTCCACCATCGCGGAAACTCGTTCTCAAAGGCTTGAAAGCCTATCTTAAAAGGAAATTCGATTTAAACGAGTTTATCTATATTGCGCCAGATGACAAACCGCCGGAGCAGGAACAGCCACTGGACCCCTCGAAAAGAATAAATTAGGCCTCCGTTATCTCGAAAATCAAGCCCTTATCGTCGGGGCAGATTGCGCGGGTAACCTTTTTATCCTTCTCCCAGAAAAATTCTCCGCCGCATTGAAGAGTCAGTATCAGTGGGAAAATCGAGCTGAATGCGCTCGTGCAGATACCCTCGGGCGTGAAGTTTTCGACCTCCCATTCGTCACCAATTTTGTGGAAATGCTGATTACATTCGCCGCCGACGACCTTGATTTTGACTTTTTTCATAGTATCTCCTTGCCGATTGAATTTTATTTTTCCACAGTGCTGGCAAAGCGCACGTCGCACCTACGGGATAATATCGAATTTATATCCTATCGAGAAATAATAGTTTACGCCGTTGCCCCAATAGTCTTCTAAAAAGGGAGTTTCGCCCCAATGGTCGAGTTCGCCATCGTAGTGAAGACCTACTCCGATAGCGAGATTTTTAATGGGAAACAAATCGACGCCCGTCCATAAAACGAGAAAGTCGTTGCCCACTAAAAAAACGCCGCTTACGCGAAAATGGTTTTTTTGTGCCCAGAAAGTGCAATTGGAATCGAATCTAAAACCGGCAACGAGTTCGGTAAATTCGTAGCCCTCTTCGATTCGGCTGATATGGATTCCCGTGGCGATATGGAAACTCATCAATCCGCCGATTACTTCGATACTACCGAGTGTCGCGTAAAGTGCGCCTGACGTGTAAAGACCATAATGGTCGTTATTATAGTCCCGAAATAGCGCTGTTGAGCCAACCGTATATCGCCGGCGGGTGTTTATCCAGCTGAATTCCCCGCGCGGTTGTTCGACCGTAGCCTCTATGTAAGGGCGGACGGCCTTATATCCGGATAGACCGGCGGTTATACTCTTTTCGAAATCAGCCCCGAGAATAGCGAAAGCAAAAAGTAGAATAGGCGCGGTTTTTTTCATTCAATCGAGAGAGAAAAACCCACGGTGCCGTCGGTTCCGAAACTCGGGTCCATAGACGCTTCCCGGGAACCGATACCGTATTTATATCTTACTGCGTCGC
>QNEE01000114.1 GCA_003645085.1 bacterium
CGTCAGCCCAGTGTGGGGAGCCGGGAAGCGTATCCGCCCAGTCGTCGGCCTGGTCCCTTCCGGTGATAGGGGCGCCGTCGTTAAAACAGAATTTCCAGTTGCCGATATCGACATCGCCGGCTGCAGGGTCATCGTCGGGAGCATAGACCAGGTCGACCGCGCATAGGAACTGTTGGTAATAGCAACAGGTAATAGTATTACCGGCATGGGTTTCGTCGAATGTGCCGGTCTTGAACGGGTCGGTGCTGAACCATCGTATCTGGTCGCCGGGCGTATAAGAAGCGTTGTCGTCGGAGTATGTCCAGGGTGTATTGCGGTCGACCCAGACCGTTTGCGAGTTGCCATCGTAAATATTACTCGCGGTCGCCGGGGTTCCCTGGTCGGTGTAATCCACCTCGACATAATCGGTCGCGTCGAGGAGTTTCATATTTGGGTAAAGAATCGGGTCCCAGTCGTAGCCGGTAGCCGTGTCATTCGATGTGTTAGCGGCGAAAGTTACCTGATACTGCGTCTTATATTCCGCGATTATCGATTGGCTTTGGAAAAACTCGAGCGTGGTGCAGTTCGATGTGGCATCGGCGAAAGTCCCTCCGGTCCACTGAACAAAGTAATAACGCGTCGTGCCATCAGTAATTACGTTATCGGCACAGATATCTAACGCCCCGTCCGGTTCGTGCCACGTATTCGTCGCCGGACTGAAATGGGGGTCGATTATCGGGTCGGGGTCGGCAATATCCACAATATCATAATCGACAATAAACAGAAACGGTCTGTGAATATATCCTTGCTGGAGCGTATCTCCGGCGCTCCCGATAGTCGTAGCGGCGGTCTGCGCCAGTGCGCCCTCTCGCATAATATAAGAGCCGCCGCTCTTGCCGGGAGTTCCCGTAGCGAAAACATTACGTTCCATATTGTATTGCCCGAAAACAACCACGACGAAAACAAATAGGACAAGGGTTAAACATATCGCCATCTTCTTAATTCCCATATTATCCTCCTGCTAAAACCGTAACGTCGGTTAGATATTCGAGATTAGATAACCACCGACCAAACGAGCGAAAGCGCCAACCAGCGTCCGGTAATTTTTAGATTTATATGTCTATATATTAATAAAATAATAATATAATTTCGAAATTCAAGTTTATTTATCTTTGTTCGTTCTCTTGTCTCTCCCAAATCGTTAAACCATATAATAATCCCTTCTCAAAAAGACAAATTCTCGCTTTTATAAGCGCAACTCGTATGCCACGTCCATATCTTATTGCTTATGAATAGTTTAGACGAAACAAACCTGTTTGATGGTGGAATAATACCCAATCCACCGGGTGGTGGTCGGGTATTAATACACATTACTAAAGGGGGGTTTTTTAGTAAATAAGGAGGATTTTCTCTGTCGATTCGTATCGCTGTGTCGATATTCTGCAGAAATACAGTCCTGCTGGAAGCCTCTCTCCTCTGCCGTTCCGCGCATCCCATATTACACGATAACTTCCCGCAGCGATTTCTCCATCATAAAGCGTGCGAACTTTTTTACCGAGAGAATTATACACTTCGAGCCGAACATCACAATCCTCGCCGATAGAAAATTCTATCGTAGTCGCCGAATTAAAGGGATTGGGATATACAGGCCCAAGCCCAAAAACCTCCGGCACAGATTCCGACAATGTCGGGTCGTTGTATTTGTTCCCTGCAATTTCTTTCTTATCTATCGGTTCAAACGGCAACACCGCCTCAAGCGCCCCCGTATATACTATATTATCCAATTCGCGACATGTCGCAATCTCACTTTTATTCCACGCAATGCCGTCTATTATCTCTTTTCCTGAATGGTATACATACTCGACATAACCGGGTTTGAATATAACTACCCAGGTGTTATCGTCGTCTTCGATATCCAGATTCGTATAAATTCTACCATGATATCTGGTGCCTTTGGCTCCGGTATATTGGAAATCGACCGACTCGCCGACCTGAATGGCGACTAAAGCCTGTTCGATTTGCTTGCCGGATTTCCTGTCGCGAACAGTAACGCTGTTATTTTGCCAATCGATATCCACATCGAAGTGTAGCGAATCCTCGGGAATTGCGCCCTTTTCGAGGGTTGGGTCGGGCGGATTCGGCAACAGAAAAAGCGCGCCTATCGACGGCCTCAATCTGCCGTGGCCCCTGCTGTCCGAAGGTATCGAGATAGTGCAAGAATCCGATAGCAATATCCAATAGCCCAAGCCGGACTCGATACTATCCGAATCGAAATAGGTTACACCGTTCCAGCCCCAGGGTCCCGCCAGAAGACAAGCGGGATTGGAGAGATACCCCGAATTCCAGATTACGTTATCCGAGACGGAACCCATTATCGACCAATCGGGACCGACATGCGTTTGGAATGAATCGACTTCTTCGCCGAATATCTCCTCCTCTTTATCGTAGGTATAAAGCACCCAGTATCCGCGGCCGATTTCATTCGTATCGTCCACAGCCGACACATATCCCGGTGCGTCGAATTTATATATCGCACTGGCTCCCGTCAGAATATCCCCTAACGGTTCATTTCCCGTTCTATAAGGAATCGAAACGAGATTCCAGCCTTCATAAAAGGTCGGTGTCTGCAGGAAATCCCCCACGATGAGCTTTTTCACAACCGGATTTCGATTGCGATATTTTATTCCGACGAAAAGGCTCCCCGGTTCGTCGAATATATATGCGGAATCGGGGTCGTGGTATTCGATAAGGAAAGTCGCCTCGCCGAATGAATTAGTTTTCGTTGTTCGGAAAACATCGTTGTCCATAACCCCGATTCCGGTCGTCGCGTCGTAATCGTATTCACCTATCCAGAGAGTAACCTCTGCACCCACAACGGGAGTAACGCCATCCAGCTCGTGGACTTCGATTTTTATAGTAACATCCGAGCCGTCGGAGGTTTGCTGTATCGCGTATCCGCCGTGGACATCGCAAGAAGGGTCGAATTTTACAATCATATCCTGAACCGGGCCGTTGTTCACAACCATAGTGGGGTCGCCGATTATGTTGTAAGCCCATCTTAGTTCGCTAAAGGACATCCTGTTCGAGGTCGCGTTCTCTATCTGTCCGAAGGTCTCGAAAGACGGCATATCGGACAGTATATTCCGGGCTAACCAGTTTGCGAAGTCGGTCGTGCGTGTCCAGGCCCCATCGTGGAAACCGGCGGTAGCGCCGTAAAAAAGGCTCGCCCCGTCCGTTCCGCGATTCGTTAGATATTCTCCAAGAGAAGGCGCGGTTCGTTCGTTGGTTATATCCAGCGTTTGGCCACCGAGCACGATACAAATGGGATTTCTGTCGGTATTGCTTATTAAATCCACATCGGGATACGAAAAATCCTCGCCGAGCCAGTTCCAACCTGCGAATCTGTCGAACTCGGTCAACCCGATATGCCAGTAAAGCCCGATATCCTCGTAATCGTTAAGGTCGCTCACTATATCTGCATTGCTGGCCATCGAAACCGAATGACCATGATACGTATAGTCCTGCCCGAATCTGTATCTCACAGTAAGCCCGTTGTCTTCAGCATAGCTTCCGTTCGTTATCTGGGCGTCCATAAAGGCGAAGCTCCACAAACCGCCGAGTTCTCTGTGTGCGGAAAGTTCCCAGGCGCTTTTATTCCAGAAAGACGCTCCATCTGTAGGTCGCTCGTAAGCGAATATCTTCTCTATTACATTATCGAATTCGTCGAGGCTGTTTATGCTGATTCGACCGACCATTATATCTTCCTGCTCGTCTACCGTTCTCGACGGGCCCGGAGCCGGCATACAGCAATAGAGGTTATCGCCGGGATACCAGATAGTATCCGTATAAGAAACGGTGTAGTATTCCGGGAATCCTCCTGTCCCATCTCCGGTATATGTCGGTATCAAATCGTTATCGCCGACAATGAGGACATAGTCGATTTCTTTTTCTACATAATATTCCTCGATAGTCTCATAGACGGAGCTCACGGTCGGGGATGAGAGTCTCTCTACAAAAACCTCGTAGCCCATGCGGGTTTTCCACAGCACAAATTCCTCGACTTTATTTCCGAAATCCACGCTACCGTTTTTAACGACGAGTATCAGCAGACGCGGATTTGCGGTCGTCGTAACGCTGGTATATCTCCCACCGTTGACTATCATCGAATTTACGACGGGTTCCCAAACGGAAGATATAGTGCGGTCGAGTGCACCCAGCGCGCAGGTATCGTTTCGCCCGGAGTATTTCAGCGTTACGATAAGACTGTCATAGACAACAAGAACGTTATCATCCTTGTTATATTCGAAAGGGTTGCAATGAACCGTTACATTCCGCACGTTTCTCATCGCCATAGGGCTGCTTCTCCGGACCACCCACGAGGGGTAAGCGGCGGAATTTGAACGGATTTCCGCGTCGATATCGTATATCCTGTCTTCGACCGGGGTTTTGTAGATTTCCCAATCGGTAAATACCTTCCCCCGATAGCGAGAACAGCTAACGTCTATATCTCTGGTTGGATGGACACCAACCCCGAAATCGATTAGCGGAATTTGCGGTTGGCCGGGCGCGCCTTCCCTATCATACATTCCGGGTATCCTTAAAAACCTATGCTTTCCATCGTTAGAAACGCGGTCCTCGACCCAGAACCCTTTAAGTTGGACGAGGATTTTTGTGGAATCGGCGTCGTCGTGGAGAACATCGAAAACCGGCGCTTCGCCTTCTTTCCCACCACGTAAACCAATCCATTCCTCTCTCTCGTATAAACCGAACAAACAGGATACGAGAAGAAGTGTTATAGTAGCTAACATCATCGTTTTCATTTTAACCTCCCGGTTTTTTAAGTTTTTGATTTCACATTATCGAATAGAACAACAGCGCTGCCACAATATTCAAACGAGTATTCGACGACTTAACGCTAAAAATAAAAACGCCGTATTGCATTGATACGGCGTCAGTTAGCCACTTCCGACATCAATAAACGGAGGATAAAATCGGGCAATCGATTTAGACGGAAGAATCAGTTTTTGGGGACGATAACCAACAAAGTGTAGAGTCGACTCAACAAGTATTATTGAATCTCGAGGGATTTCAATTTCGAATATAGGCTTTTCCGGTCTATACCCAGAAGTCGCGCGGTTTCGGATTTATTGTTCTTCGTTTCTATCAGGACCTTTTCGATAAGCTTCCTTTCCGCTTCTTCCGAGACCTTTTTCGATATTTCGAGCAAGGAGAGGCCACTATCGTAAAGATTGAATACGTCCTCGGTATCCTCGATTCCAAATAATCCGGATGATTTGCCCGTTACCTCTGGAGGGAAGTCATCTCTTTCTATCGTATCGGATTCGGCCAGGAGCACGGCACGAGTTACGGCGTTCTTTAACTCGCGGACATTTCCCGGCCAGGAGTAATCGAGCAGCGCCTCCATCGCTGGGCCCGAAAATCCCCGAACCTCTTTATTTAATTTCTCGTTAGCTTCGTTTAAGAATTCCATTGCCAGAACCGGTATATCCTCTTTTCGTTCTTTTAGAAGTGGCAATACTATCGAGAACTCGTTAAGCCTGTGATAGAGGTCCTGTCTGAATTTGCGTTCACGGACCGCTTCGGCGAGGTCTGCGTTTGTCGCTATTATCAACCGAACATCGACCCCGATACTACTCGTGCCGCCTAAATGTCGAACCTCTTTCTGTTGAACAGCGCGAAGTAGTTTTGCCTGAGCGTCCAACGGTAGGTTCGTGATTTCATCGAGAAAAAGGGTTCCTCCGTTTGCACGCTCGAAAGCCCCCTCTTTAACCGTATTCGCACCGGTAAAAGCCCCCTTCTCGTAACCGAATAGTTCGCTTTCCACAAGCGTATCCGGTATCGCTCCGCAATCGAGAGCCACAAACGGCTTATCCTTCCTCGGGCTATTTTCGAGTATAAAACCGGCGATAACCTCTTTGCCGGTGCCGCTTTCGCCCTGCAAAATTACCGTCATATCGGTCGGCGCGACCATTCTGGCCTGCTCGATAACCTGTTTTATTTTCGGGCTTTCTCCGGTAACTTTTTCCGGTTTGTTTTTTTCGGCTATCTGTTTCCGAAGAGATTCGACCTCTCTATTAAGGTTACGGTTACGCAAAGCCTTCTCGATTAGTATATTAATTTCGTCGTTTAAGAACGGTTTAGTTACATAATGAAAAGCCCCCAGTTTCATAGCGGTTACCGCTTCCTTTACGTCCCCGTATGCCGTAGCCATAATTACCAACGCGTCTTTATCTATTTTCATTATTTCGCGCAGGATGGTTATCCCATCCATCCCGGGTAGTCTGATGTCCAGAATAATTATGTCTGGCGATGTTTTTTTGATTATCTCGAGCGCGGATTCGCCGGTTTGCGCGGTTTCGACCTCGTATCCCTTCTCGGTCAGAAATTCTGAAAGGAAGAAGGTCATATTCTCGTCGTCGTCGACTAAAAGTATCTTTTCCATTATATAAGCCCCATAGTGTATTCCTGCTGAATCCTCTCTTCCGATACCGAAGAACCAATCTGTCGCTACTTTATATTAATCACCCGAAAGCAGCCGGTCTATTCGATATTCCAACTCTTTTATCCTAATAGGTTTATAAAGCAGTTCGTCGTAGAACAGGTTCTCTAATTTCTCTTTCTCTTCGACACCGACAATCGCGGTAACTATAATGACCGGTATTTCCCGCGTCTCTTCGTTTTCATTCAATTTCTGTAAAACCTCGAAACCGCTGATACCCGGCATTTTTAAATCGAGCAGAATCAGGCCCGGTTTGTTCTTCTCTATTTTGCGCAAACCTTCCTCGCCGTCCTTCGCCACAACTATCGTATATTTACCCGACATTTCGAGGTTCTTCCCTACAAAAAACCGAAATTCCGAATCGTCGTCGATAATAAGGATTTGTTTCACTATTATCGCCCTCCTTCAGCAAGCGGCAGGATTATCTTTACCGTGGTTCCTTTCCCGTATTCGCTTTCGATAAATATATCCCCGCCATGGTTTTGCGTTATGGTCTTCGAGGTCGGCAGTCCCAACCCGGTTCCTTTCATTTCCTTTTTTGTGGTGAAAAACGGCTCGAACAACCTCGACAGGTTCTCCTCCGGAATTCCCTCGCCGGTGTCGGTTATCTCTATGGCGCAAAAGGGTTTATCGGGAGAAAGCTTCGGTTCTACTCGTCTGGACGTTTTAACGACTATCGTTCCGCCGTCGGGCATAGCCTCGACCGCGTTAATTAGTATGTTGAATATAACTTGCTCTATAAGGTTCCTATCGACATCGATAAAAATCCCCCGCCCAAAATCATGCTCTATACGTATATTGTTCAGCGAAATCTCATATCTCAGCAATGACGCTGCATTTTCAACCAACACATTAGGACTTATCCTTTCTCTTTTAAGTTCCGAGGGCCTGGCGAACTTGAGCAGGCTCATCATAGTATAGTCGGCTTTCAGAATAGTATCTTTGATTTTCTCTATCGCGATATCGATATCTTTATCATCTACCTTAATTTTCCTTTCAAGAAACTCGATACCGCCGAGGATAGTCCCCAACGGGTTCTTTATCTCGTGTGCGATGCTCGAGGCGAACCTGCCGAGCGCGGCTAATTTCTCGGTTTGTATAAGCTGGTCCTGGATTTCTTTAAGTTCCAGGTAAGCTTCTTTCAATTCGTCTTTGATTCCTTTCCGTTCGGTAATATCGACAGCCACACCGAGAACACAATCGGGGTCATCCATGTGCGATATCGGGATTTTGGTTGTCTGGAACCATCTAACAGCGCCCTCCTTCGTAGTAATTTTCTCTTCGGAAATATACAGCGGCTTCCTGCTTTTTATAACTTGAAGGTCCTGCTCTCGAAATAAACCGCATTCCTCCGTCCTCATAGCGCCGCGCTCCGCAAAATAAGAATCGGTTTTACCTATCATATTCTCCGGCACCGTCCCGTATAAATCGGCGATAGCCTTGTTCGCGAGCAAATATCGCCCTTCCTTGTCCTTTATAAATATGCAATTCGGACTAGCGTCTATAACATTGCACAATAATCTTTCGCTACTTCTAAGCTCGTCTATAACTTTTATCCGTTCGGTGATATCTCTCGATGAGGTTACAAATCCGATAATCTCACCCTCGTCGCCTATTATCGACTGTGAAACCGACTCGACCCAGATATAATCCCCCGATTTCTTTCGGATTCGATAGGCCATAAGAGCCGACTTGCCCTCGAGGGTTTTCTTTCCGGCTATTTCCTGCATCGGTTTTAAATCATCCGGGTGCACAAGCTCCCACGGGTCGGTCCCGATTAGTTCCTCCGGGTCGTAACCGAGGACCATACTGCAGGATGGGCTTAAATAGACATATCTGCTATCGGCACTATGAAGACAAATGATGTCTCTGGAATTATCGGCGAGCAGCCTGTATTTCTCCTCGCTTTCGCGCAAAGCCTTTTCCGCTTTCTTTTGTTCGCTATATATCTTCCGACTCTCGAGCACCCGCCGGTAGCCGAACCAGAGCATACAGATAGTAAAGACTATCAGGCCGATATATACCCCACCGAACGGCACCCACTCGTAATACCCGATTCCCGAGGCAAAAACGAACGCGAAAACGGACACCAGGACGGTCAGTATCAGTTCTTCGATTACTTCGGGTAGACGACCAATTTTTCTATTCTTGATTTTCACAACTTAG
>QNEE01000115.1 GCA_003645085.1 bacterium
ATATCAAACACTTAAAAATAATTGGGTCTTTGAAGACTTCCCAAATTTCGTCTTGAAATCAGCATAAACGATTAAATCACTTAAAAATAAAAAAAATTGGAGTAGACTTTTATCATAGGAGGAGAAAAAATGAAATATTGGGCCAAAATAGAATGGGAGGAAGAAGCATATCTTGCCGAGGAAGTAGAATACATATCGGATGATGAATTTTACGCTATATTCAGTGCGATAGTAAATGGCGCAGACCTGAATGATTGCGAACTTCTTTATATAGGTTCAGCATACAGTCAAGGAGCTTCTACTAGGATAAAACAACCACACCGAGCGTATAGGCAAATAAAGACCTATCTCCGCGCAAACCCCGATAGAGATATATTTATTATTACCGGCAATATAGTAGACCATAGCCAAGAACGGATGTCCCTCCAATTCTTCAATGATATCGAATGTTGCCTTATCTTCTGCAATAAACCTCTGTTTAATACGCTATGCAAAGAATCATATAATGGTCGACCAGTTGAAATTATAAATTATGGAGGTTATAAACCTCTTAAGAAGAAATGCCTTTACGGGGATTAGTGTTTTAGTAAAAAGATGGGTAAAACGTTAATTGCCAGGTTTGCACGGAGATAAATGGATCGGGCCGTATGAGCTCCTGTGGTATATCCCGAAAGAGATATACTGGTTTATCAAAAAACGGTTACGCCGTAGAAAACAAGGCAGAATCATAATTACAGCAAAGCTCTTGCACGAAACTGAAAAGGCATATAGATTACAATGGGGTGATAAAGAGGATTGGATTCCCAAACAGGCCGCAATAGAATCTCATCGCAGAGGTAAAATCATAGTCCTCGATGTCGAAGAAAAAATCTGGAGAGAAAGATTCGGTGATTAAAACCATAGTAGCTAATATGCCCGGTTTTGTTGTGTTTCTAGGCCCGTGAAATTGCCTAAAATGCCGTAAGTCTTTGTGTTTATTATGATTACGGTGCCGTAATCCACAAAATAAGCGCCGTTTGTATAGATTGAACCTCCCGTAGGTTTTAAACCTGCGGGAAAATGCTATTTACAATATCGCGTATTTTATCCTTGCAACTTCCGGACTCCCGTTTTATAATTGACAATCGATAAATTAACTCGAACTACAACCCATAAGGTTTTGGGGGCAAAATGGCACAATCGGCGATATTAAGATTTTTGCGAAAACGGATGAAGGTTATTTTCTGGGTAACGGCGCTGGTCTTTATCGGTCTGGTAGTCTTCGGTTGGGGAGCCGATATAACCGGCACTCGTGGCAGAGGTCGTAACCTCGACGCCAATATAGCGGGCAAAATCGACGATTACGAAATAACCTACCCCGTATATCAGCAGGCGATTCAAAACGAATACGAACGAGCATATAACCAGAACCGCGCTATCGGAAATGCCGAGGCCGAGATTATCCGCGACCGGACATGGTATACTCTGATTAATCAATATCTCGCGGGCAAGCAATTCGCAGCTAAAGGGGTCGATGTTCTTACCGATAAAGAGGTTTTCGAGGCTGTGCGCCGCGACCCACCGGATGCGGTCAAGCAGAACGAGAATTTCCAGCGCGACGGGCAATTCGATAGAGCGTTGTTCGAGGAGTATCTGAGTAACCCACAGGTCGATTGGCTGCCGGTCGAGATGTTCGTCAGAAATAACCTGCCCTACGATAAGCTCCAGATGCTTATTAACGCTCTTCCGGTCGTTACGAACCTAGATGCGAAAAGGGAATTTAAATTCCGCAACGAAACGGCTCGCGCCAGTTATATTAAAATCGACCCGTTCGCTATCGACGATATCTCGGTAGATACCTCCGATGCCGCGGTGCAGGCCTATTACGACGAACACAAAAACGATTATTATACCGACGAGGCCGTTGTGGTCAACTATGCTACTCTGCCGATAGAACCCACCCGTCAGGATACTTTAGAGACGAAAGCGCTTGCCGAGGAACTTATAACCCGCATAGAGGCGGGAGAGGAATTCGAGTTTCTGGCGGAGAACTACTCCGACGACCCCGGAAGCAAGTTCCGCGGCGGCGAGCTCGGCTGGTTCGGCAGGAGCCAGATGGTCCCGGAATTCGAGGAGGCCGTTTTTGCCGCAGATTCCGGCGAGATTGTCGGCCCGGTGCTTACCGATTTCGGATACCATATTATTAAAGTGCTCGCCAAAACGGATTTGGGCGATAGTCTCGGAAACGGAGACAGCGTTATTGTTTATGCCGCTCATATTCTGTTGTCCATTAAACCGGGAATAGATACCGAGGATTCAATCCGCGTTCTTACAACCGACCTGGTTAACGATATCGAAGAAGGGGCGGATTTTTTCGAGGTGGCCGAGGCTCTGGATATAGACTCCATCGGCCAGTCGGCGCCGCTCGGCGAGAAAGACCCCATTCCGGGAGTCGGTTTTCTGGAAAGCGTCAGAGCTATGCTCTTTAAAGGAGATATCGGTGCTGTCGAGACGGTGCCGATAATACTCCGCGAGAAACCACTTCTCGAGGGTATAACCGTTATCCAATTAGTAAGGAGAATCGAGGAGGGAATTCCATCGCTGATGACTATCCGCGACCGGGTTGTAATGGATATGTTGAGAGAGGCGCGCGAGAAAGCCGCACTCGAACTTGCCCGTGAAGCTCACAAACTCGTGAAATCGGGCGTCGATTTCGAATCTGCTGCAGAACAGGTTGGCGCACAGTTCGACACAACAGGCACTTTCGGGAGATATGGCTGGATAGAGGGCATCGGCGACGACCCGATATTTAAAGGGACGGTATTCGGATTGCGCGATGTGGGAAAAGTCTCCGAGGTTTTTCAGGGCCTCGACGGCACCGCGTTTATTGTCCGCCTGGACGAGATAACGCCTCCGTCACCTGCGGCTTACACCTCTCAAGAACTACAGATTAAGACCGACCTGATTAATTTTATGAAGCAGGGTGTTTACGAGCGCTGGTTTGCGAACCTTCGGGAACAAGCCGACATCGTCGATAACAGGTTTGTGGAATTATACGGTGAGGGAACTGGGGAAGATAAAGAGTGATTCGGATACGGAAAGCGGAATAGGGGTTGAGAGGATTTCTCTGAGAAACGTTTTAAGAATCGCGAGACGGTTAGTAGAACGAACTGGCTCGATGATTCCGGGAAAGAGCTACCGAGCAAACATACGGTCCGTAAGGACATTCTACCCGTTATACTCGTATTACATTATCGAATTAGCTCCCATAAGAGTATCGACGCGGCCACCGAGACATTAAAACTATCGAAATCGGTTTTTTGCGGGATACAAAGCAGGATATCGCAAATCGACTCGATTTTCCGACTGAGTCCCTTCCATTCCGAACCCAATATCAATACGGTTTTCTCCGGTGGAATATATTCGTTTATAGCGGTCGATTTCTCGTTCGGGACTGTCGCTCCGGCGATTGTGAAGCCCTTCGATTTGAGTAATTTTAGCGAGTGTGGCAGAGATTCGGTCTTTGCTATCGCGATGTGTTCCGTTGCGCCTGCGCTTGTGTGGCATACAACCGGTGTAATCTGGGCGGAATTTTTCGAGGGAATTATCACCCCTTTTGCGCCGAGAAGCACCGCGCTTCTTATTATCGCCCCGAGATTTCTGGGGTCGGTAACGCCCTCCTCGGCTATAACTACCCCACGGGCTATTGCGCTTATCGCCTCGAAATCGGCATAGACAAACGGTTCGGTCTCGGCGGCGGCGCCCTGATGGTCACGTTTGCCGGTTATTTTGCCTATTTCCTCTTTTGTAACGATTTCGACCAAATCCAAATGGTTCGACAGGCTTTTCTTAAGAGCTTTTGCGGTTTTGTCGGTAAGCCATATCCTGTGGATTTTCCGTCCGGCCGATGCGGCCTCGACAACCGGATTTCTGCCGTATAATATCTCGGTTTCGAGCATTTTATCTCCAGAGATACGAGGCCGTAACGCGGAATTCGGTAAGCGGGTTCTTGTCGGTCTTGTCGTATTGGGCGTGCCGGATTTCAGCAATCCATAAGAGCGGTCCGCTGCGCAGTTCATCACGGAAACGTAGTTCCCAATAGCCGTTGCTCGGGTCGTCGAGGTTGCTTTTGTAACGTTTAATCCTGAGCCTCAGGGCGAACGGCTCAAAGCGGGAATACACAATTTCTGGATAGACCGATACTCCGCGTGTGCGGTCGGTTTCGGTCGTGGTCCACCGCAGCCGGAAATAGGCATTGCATTCGATATCCCATATCAGCGGCCAATTAGCACGCATCCTGATAGTTTCTTTAAGCCGGATTCCGCTGGTAAGAGTGCGTTTAAGCCACGAAAATTCGCAATGAATTCTGCGTCCGTTCTCGCCTCGGTAGTATAATCCTATCTCGGAGGAAATCCCCCAATCCTCTATCGGGGGTGTTCGCCAGCCAGATTGGTCGAGATTTAAGAATATATTCTCCGATAGCGGCGATGTTATTTTCAGCTCGAAACCTGTTTCTCCGGCCTCGCGGGAGCGCTGTGTTACGCCGGAATTGTCGAGTTCGATATCGGTCTGGCGATAATCGGATAACCCTTTGCTGTGCATCGGATGGAAATCTTCGCTGTAGGACCATAATTCGGCGAGAGTTTTGGTTTTCGAAGCTCGCTTTAAGAAACTCAACATAAAGCCTATTCCGCCGCTCTCTGTCGTGGCCATCTCGCCGGAAATGTCGGTGTCTTCCCATTTTGCCGAACCGAAAACGGAGCCGGAATTCTGCCTATAGACCGAACCGCCCGGTCTGCTTTTAGCATCGCCGTAGGAATATACACCGCCGAGTTTCAGATTGCCGCGAGGTATCCAGAACAGCTCGGCGCCTATTGCGCTTACGGATACCGAGTCATAGACTATCCGGCTGGCCAAAAAGCCGGTTCCTATTCTGCCATATTCACCGCCGAATCGAACTCCGTTAAAAAGATTGTCCTGAGGATTGCCAAACGACTCCTGAAACGAATTTTCTCTCGTCGCTCCGGGGATATAGAAAGGCTTCCCCATAATAAGGCCTTCGCCGAGGCCTTTCCGAAAGCTGCCGAGAGTAATATCTCCTCCGAAAAGCCGCGCTTCGAGGTTGCGCCGCCGGCAGCGGACACCGTCCCGGTCCTCGTGCAGTCTGATTTCCAGACTGCTTTTTAGATACCTACCACTAAGGTTAATATATGTTTTCGGATAATACGGGTCGGAATCGATAAACCGGCCATGTGTATATACTCGCGTCCCGCCCCCAAAATCACCTTTCGCGCGTTTTTCAAAAATCACGAATGATTCTATCCGCTCGAAATCATACGGAAACCAGCCTAAGAAGGTCTCTTTATCGGCGTATTGGCCGGCGTGCGCGGCGGCCTCCCGAATACCCGAAATCCACCGCCTATCTACTCCCGGAATAACGAGTAGCCTATCCAGATCGTCGCCGAAAACGCTAACCTTCTCTCGGAAAAGCTCGATTAAGTCGTAATACTGGGTGTAGTTAATCTCGTCGCGGGCGAGAGCGTCGAGAATCTCCTCCTCGGAGGTGAGATAATCTCCGACATCCGCACCGCCGAAAGCGATAATTGGAACGAGAAATGTTAGTAGAAATCTTCGCACAGTTTAATATTACAGCTTTATAGAGAAATTTGCAAGCTAAACATTATACTCGTGGTTGACATCGTAATAATTTTAGCTTATTTTCGATGGCAACAACCCGAAGGGAGTTTTAGATGAGAAAAATCCTGTTTGCGTTATTTTTACTTGCGACCGGTCTGACCGCTGGATGGTTTTTTATACCGGGAGCATATTGGACCTTTCAGGATGGCACGGTCGGTCTTCTCTATGTTCAGGGAGAGTATCCTACTATCGGTTGGTCGCTCGACGGTCGATATAGCATATCCGGCGATTACTGGTTCGATACCGATTTACACTGGAAACTTATCGGCGAAAGGACCAGCATCTCTTTCAGCTACGCGTGCGATTCTCTCGAAAAAGACTATCGCAAACTCAATATTCAGGACGCGGATACGAGCGTAATACCGTCTTACGACCTTACGGAATATTCCGTTTATTTGCGCCAGAATTTCAATGCCGGCAGGTCGAATAAGTTCTTCGTTTATACCGGCTATAAAGCCGGGAAATACAGGTCGCCGTACTCTTTCGATATATCGAGTGGGGGACAGAAACTACAGGAAGAAACCCGCGTCGCCGACGCTATCGACCTCGGATTCGAGTTCTCGATAGACAGCCGCGACGACCCGGAGAACCCGCAGACAGCTTATTATTTCGGTATAAGGGTCGGCGGGTATTATTTCCCTAGCGCGGGGCAGGACGATTTCGATTATCTCGACGACACGCAACTGACCGACCCGGAAAAGGAATTCCCGTCGGGAACCGGCTACGTCGTTCTCGACCAGCGTTTTTTCGGCAAACTTAAACTGGACGAGGTTCCGTTTCCCCTGATACTCGCTATGCGTATGGGATTGGCGCACCATATTGCGGAGGTTCCCCAGTTGGTCGCTTTCAAGGCAGGCGAGGACGATTTCCTTCGCGGAATCGACAAGAGACATATTATGGGCAGGAGTTATTATATTGTTTCGGGAGAACTTCGGGCGCAAATCTGGGAGGAAAGCTATACACCACTCATCCTTCTGCACTGGCTAATACCCGGCTATGAAAACCCCAGACCGATACTCGAGATAGTCCCAATCGCCGAAGCCGCACGGTTCTACGGCGACTACGTCCGCGATGAAGAACAGCAATTCACGTTCGGCCTCGGTATCCACTGGGTCTTCTCCGATTTTACCGTGATGCGTTTCGATGTTTGCCGATGGGGAAAAGGAGATACGTGGGGAGCGTATTTTTCGTTCGAACCGAGCATATAAAATGGGGATATGGGACTATACTGCACACCGACCCGAAATAGATTAAAACGACAAACGATGGATGAACAACGGCTATGCGCCGGCATCGGAAAATAATACGGTTTTTTGCGGTCGCCTTTATAGTTATCCTGATAGTCGCCGTCGTGGAATGGTATGCCCTTCGTAGCGTGGCAAAAGCGTTCAACGAATTACTGTTCCACGACGCTATGAACGCGGCGTCGATTATGATAGAAGCCTGCCGAACGGTTTACGAATTTCAGGTTCTGCGCGAGATAGAACGCGAAAGTCTGTTAATATACGCCGCCGGAGAGGTCCCCGATAAGGTCGCTCGGGAGGATTTAGAACGCATTACGGAAGAGGGTCATCTTCCCCTCGCTATCCTCGTAGATACGACCGGGCAAATTATCGAGAAATCGGGAGCGTTGGAAGCTAGCCTATACCCTTGGATTACCCGCCTCCCGGAAAATATACCGGGCGTTTTCAGCGGACTCGCCGACCAGCAGCTTTTCGGTATCGACCGCGAGTTTCCGCTAACGGAAGGCCCGAAAGGCCTCGCTATAAAAATCTCCAACGGAATAGTCGTTTTGTTCGCGCCGGAACCGACTATCCGCGAGAGAGAGAAACTGACCGTCGGCAGACTTATAAGCCGATTGGGCGAAAATCCGCGCGTTAGATATATCACGCTTCAGGACGAAAGCGGGTTTATATTCGCTACCAAATCCGTCCACGATATGAGCAGCCTCGCCGCGGACAGCGCTCTCGCATACGTTCAGGCTACGGGGAAACCGAACTGGCGTTATCAAACATTTTCGGGAGAAAAGGTTTTCGAGCTGGCCCTGCGTTTCCCCACTATGGGCGATTATAGAGGCGTATTGCGTGTGGGGCTTTCCACCGTCGAACACAATCGTCTATTTTACGGCTACGCTATCCAGCTGGCTATAATACTCGTTCTGGCGCTGGCGGTTTCGATAATCGCGGTAGGGTTGCTTATGACCTCGAAACGACTGGCTGTCCAGAAAGGGCTTTCCGACGCTATCCTATCCGAAATGAATGCGGTTTGCATCGCGGTCGACAGGGACGGAATCGTTACACTGATTAATCCCGCAGCGTCGAAGCTTTTCGGCATCCCCGCCGCCGACGCCACCGGTAAAATTATGGAGGACGTTTTGCATGGCGATATTTTCCGACTCGGTGAGGTCGTTTCAAAGGACGCCGGCGGAGCCTTTAACGTCGAGATTAAACGCGGCGATAGTAATCGGGTTCTCGAGGTTTCCACAGGGAAACTACCGGATGGTGGTGCTTTCGCAATTGCCGAGGACGTTACGAGTCTCGTCGAGCTCCGTAAAGAAGCCGCAGGGGCGGAGCATCTACGCGCGCTGGGCGAACTCGCCGCGGGTGTCGCTCACGAGGTCCGTAACCCACTGAACGCAATCGGCATCGCTGCACAAAGGTTGCTGGTCGAGTTCGAACCAAAAACAGAAAACGAGGCGTATAGGGAACTCCTGTCCGGTCTTCGCGCGGAGATAGACCGCCTCGACAGGGTTATCCGCGAATTTATCGGTCTCTCTGCGCCGATGGCTCCGAATATGGTGCGCCAGCCGCTAAAACCTCTTCTGAATGAAATCGCCGATGCGGGACGCCTCCGCGCAGAGGGTATGGGCATAGAGTTCGACGCCGAAATAGACGAACTCGGCGAGCTGGATTTCGACTCCGAACAATTGAAAAAAGCGCTGCTCAATCTGATTAAAAACGCGGTCGAGGCCACTCCCC
>QNEE01000116.1 GCA_003645085.1 bacterium
CCACGTATCCGCGAGAACCAGTGAAACGTGGAACAGTAATAGCAAAGCTGTTATCGGTTTTCTGCGCATTTCTGCCATGCCTTTTCGAAGGTTTCGAAACCGGACGACCACGGGTTTTCCACAAGTTTCGGTGCCGGGATTTCGAATGTAACAAAATAACGCGTCGGTGAGGCGAGGTTCGCGAAAACCTGAGTGAAATAATATACTTCACCGTCCGTAGCGATACCGACACCAACGGCGTTAAACTCGTCGAACAGGATATTGTCGCGGTGAACCGGAGAATTCATAAGGTCATCGTGAGCTCGAGCGACCGGGTCCTGGAAGCCGGAGTTTTTCGCCAGATTCTCGCCGAGAGTGTTATAGTCGATATCGGCTTCGTCGCATCTGTCAACGACCGTTTCGCCGTTTTCGCCGTAATGAGTCAGGGTATCCCGAAGATACATATCCTCGGAATGTTCATAAGCGACAATCCGCAATTCACTATCGTGTGTCAATGCGCTCAAACCCTCATCCGCGCGGGCGGAGTTTATCAGACCGAACATCTCGTTTTCGAGCGGTTCGACCTGCGAACGTGGCCACAGGTCTTCAAGACCGCTGCTGGTAGGGTTTTTCCCGCAACCGAAAAAAGCGAAAAAAATAAGCGGTATTATCGGGATAAACCTCTTTATGCCTCTCATAGACTCCCCCTAAATATTCCTGCGTTTTCCGAAAAGCTGAACGAATATCCACCATTTGCCGTCCGTAGCGGCTCCTACCCCGATATGCGTATAAGTCGAATTGATTATATTCGCTTTGTGTGATGGAGAATTCATCAGGCCTTCGTGTGCCTCCGCCGATGCGTCGACGGGATTATATAAAGATGCCAGGTTTTCGCCCCAATAGCTGTAATTGTCCATATTCGAGCCTTTTATTCTCTCTAATAGCCCTTTGCCGCTCGGTTCGTGGTGGCCGAAGAAGCCGTCGATAAGCATCTTCTGCGCGTATGCTCTCGCTAATCCTCTGAGTTGTAAATCATCATGGAGAATATTCATTCCGAGCGCCCTGCGTTCCGAGTTGACAAAGTCTCTCAGGCGATTCTCGAACGGTTCGAGTGAGTCGTTTGGCCAGAGGTTACCGGTAAGTGTCGGTCGGACTTCTCCGGTAGATGTTGTATCTGCGAAAAATGCAAGAACGTACTCGAGGGTAGCGCTTTGCGCGTCGGTCTCGATAGCCAGGCCTATCAACTCGAAATCGGAGCTCATAAGGACAATTGTATCTTCATCGATAAGGACTTCCGATGCCGCTTTGGGCAAATCGCCCAACTTCTCGATAGGTGTATTAAAATATACGCCTATCTGAACGGCCTCCATTAAAGGCGCCGAATGGGCATCGAGCGCGTCTATAAAATCGTCGTCGGTAATATCCCGTAAAAGAGCTATTTTAGCCAGGTCTGCTGCAACGCTGTCGAGAAGTTCGTCTCGTTCGAGGCCATTTATCTCGGCCACTCTTCGTTCGAAATTCAAGTCTTCGTAGAGCTTATTTTCCCAAGCTTCTATACGACTTTTCGTTACTTTTTCGGGTTGTCCGCACCCGAAAAATGTAACGGCAAGTATGGAAATAAAAGCGATTATTCTGTTAAAACTCAATTTCAACGCTCATCGCTCCGGTTAGTATTCCTTCTTCTATTCTGTCGTTATCCTCTCGGTCGTCGGGGGAGCCCGGAAGCCAGGTTTCGGGGAACTGGTCGTGATGGTAATAACGGCTCATCTCGTATCCGCCGGCTATATCGAAAGCAGCTTTGCCAAATCTGACGCCGCTGCCGATAGTAAAGCCGGTCCGCGCGACCGGTTCGATTAACGGAACGGTCCGATAATGTGCGCCGATTCTCAGAGGAGTCCCGTTTGAGAGTTTATGTTCCAATCCGAGGCGAAACTCCCAGCAATCTTCTAATACCGCGAAAGCGGTGTCTTCATCGGCGAGTTGCGAATAGCCGACAAGTTCGGCTTCCACGACAACCCGGCTGACTACGTATCCCGGCGGGCGATAACCGACGCCTATTCCTAAACGCGAGGGTAGGAAATCGGGATAAATACTCTCGCCGAGGTCGGTTTTTGGGACATATCTTAGACCTATCTCCCATCGGTCGGTCGGGGAAATAACCGCTTGAACCGATATCATAGCCCCGGACAGTTCGGCGGTATATACTGTGTCTCCGTCGAACGCGGCTTCCCACGGTTCGGCATTATGGATTGCCGAGTCGCCGGCCTCCGGGCTTCGGTGTATCTCGATAGTCCCGGATAATATCGCAACGGATAATCCTACCGAACCATATTCCAATACGTTTTCGGAAATCCCGAATACCGGTCCGGCAAGGGCACCCTCGCTATCGATGCTCCATACGCCGAGAAGCTTATCCTCCGCAGGACCTTCCTGTTCGCGGACTTCCTCGCGGTAGATATAACGAGCGTCGAAAACCGGCGCGTAACCCAGCCCTATCGAGGGGAACCATTGTTTATCGAATCCACAGCTTGCGAAAACAGCGAAGTCGGTATAGGTTTCCGCAGTGCTTACATAGGGCGTCCAGCCGACCCTGTCATCGAAAGTGTCGTAAAGCGGCATCGCACGGTTTTCGTCGATATGAGTGAGGCCGGCATAGAGAGAAATGTGGATACCTTCATCCTGAATAAGTGCGGGCGCCCAGACAATATTACCGGCGTTTTTGGGAGGAAGAACCGACAGGTTCCCCATACCGGCGGCGGATGCGCTCGGCGGTGCGCACGGGCCCTCCAGAAGATATGCCCCGTGATAAGTATAGCCGGTCACAATCGTCGTCAGAATAAGTGTCGTTAATATAGCGTATTTCATTTTACCTCCGCATTATGCGGGAATTAGAAGAAATAGTCGAGCTGAATTCGCCACGATGCTTTCGTTTCGAAAACGCGGCTGCCCTCGATTTCGTTTTCTGGGTCGCCGTAGGTATCTCTGATGTCGATATTCGAGGCGGTCGACGGTGTATCCACCGTCAATTTCACCGTTGCGGATAAATTCTGCACCATACGGTCGCTTACAGCTATCCACCATCGAAAGGCGTCGGTTGCGCTTTCGAGTTCGGCGAATTCGTTATCCTCGAAATTCCACAGCCAACCGCGATAGACAATTGCCTGGCCTGAAATATTCAGATGTTCGGTAGCGTTGATATCGGCAGATAGCATAACTCCGTCCGACGGGTCGATTACGCTTCCAACATAGGGACTCTCGCCAAACGGGTCTGCCGGCCCCGAATATTGCGGCCTCGGTGGATTGCCCAAGTAGCTGTGGATTACCGTGAATCCCAAACGGGAATAACCGGAGAGCCTCGTTTCCGCGGTCAAACGGATTTCATCGACGGTGAAACTTGTAGGAGTCAGGGCGTTCTGTGCGCTTCGCCCCTGCCATTTGCGCCAGAGACGGAAAGTCAGATTGTTATTTAGATACCAATTCGCCTTAAGGACAATTCTCCGGTAGTCGGCCATATCGGATAATCGCTTGAAAGCGTCAAATTGGAGAGTCGTCGCAAGTTGCCGGAAAGGTCTGCCGTAAAGTTCGAGATACAGGCCGTCCTCGGCCATCGGTCGCGGGTTTTCCTCGGCGAGAGCGACGAAATCGGGGTTTGTGAGACGATAGTCATCCTCGATAAGAGAGCCTTTATAGCGAGCGTATTCCGAAAAGCCCCTGTTATAAGGGTTATCGAACCCTAAATCGTAATGCCTGTATAACGCGAGCGCAGAAAGCCGGTTCGTAATGAGTTGAGCTTTTGCCACAAAACCGAACGGGTCGTCGCCGAACGGCAACGGCGAGGTTTTATCGCCTCGTAAGGTGTCGATACTCCCGTCGTTGTGCCAGTCGAGTGTGATATTGCTATCGCGGACAATCTCCGAATACTCCCCGGACAGCGCCAGATTGCCGATTGTCCATAAACCGTGAACGCCGATAGCCGACCGAAAGTCCTGACGGTAGGTCGCATAAAGAAGCTCGGCGTCGAGGTCGGTAACTTTCGGATTGTCGCCGCCGGGAAGGTGCTTTGGAGCGATTATCGCGCCGGGATAAGGGTTCCATGGTAGGTTGTATTTCGCCATATAACCGGTTATGCCCAGGCGCAGATTGAGAAACGGGCTTGCGGTTATATCGCCTCCCCAGATAGTCTCTTCGACTTTCGAATCCCAATCGGAAAGCCCGGTAATAAGCTCGGCAAACGAGCTTGTATCGGCGTAAAAAACGGTATCGACGGTAAAAATTGTATCCTGGACAATCGTTGTATCGACCGAAAAATCGGTGGTATCTACCTGTAAAATCGCTTCTTTAGACCGGCTCGAAAAGAATATCGTCGGCTCGAAAACGCTGCATTTAAGCTCCAGAGCGGCGCCGCGAAGTGCGTATGTTTGCGAGGCCGAAAGGTCTGGATAGATGCCGAGTTTACGGACGTCGAAACCCGTTCCGGTGCGCCTCGGGCTGTAGTAATCCCCGCTGTTAAAGGTTATTCCCTCGCCGAACGCCGCCGAATAATCGCCGATAACGAAATGCCTTATCCTGACCGGGCCGAAATTATATCGCGTAAGGCCGACATAAAATTTCGCATCGGGATACGACAGCGGATTCGCCCACTCGCCGTTCTCGATTTGTTCGCCCTCGTTCCGGCCGAACCGGATACCCTCGGATATTGGACCATTATCGATACTTATTTTCAGGCTGGAATAAGGTTTGCTCTCGCCGGCATCGCCGCCGAAACGCGCTTGAACATAGCCTCCCGTGAACCAGCTTATCGGTTTCGGGTCGCCGTAACCGATATAGCTTCGCACGGAAACGTAACCGCGTGCCGAAAGCCCTTTAACCGAACGCAACTGCCTTCGGTCTTTCACATTGCCGATATTGTATCGATGACGCAGGAGCGCAACCGCGTCCGGAGGGTCGAGATTTTGCAAAGAAACCAGGTCTCGGTAATCGAGTTCCGAAAGCACCGGTCGTTCCCGGATAGCGTTAAGCCATTCGTCTATTAGTTCGTCGGATATACTTTCTCCGGTTAGCCATTCGCCGATGCGGAAATAAAGCGAGTCTATCCTTTCGAGCGACGATTGGACGGCGAACGGTTTACCGATTTTTACCAGAGGTTTTAGCGCCTCGAATTCTTTGGGAGTAAAAACACCGAGTTCGAGAAGTTCGTAGACGCTCTCGAATCCACCTCCAAAGCGGATTCTCTCGCATATCGCGTCGCGCTGTTCGGGGGTAATCGGCAGAAATTGCAGCGAATCGCAGTTGTTCGTAGTCAGGCTTATCTGTTGCGCGGAGATTAATCCTGCGAAAAGAAATACCGCGGCTATTATATGTCTAACGCGCAATTTCCACTCCTAAACTTGCGGTATGCGAAAGCGGCAATACCGGATGGCTTTTTATCGCATAATCGAAACGGAGGATTTTGTATCTCAACCCGATGCCGCCAGTAACGCGGTCGGGGTTGGTTGCGGCACCGAGACGGAACACCACAATTTCGTGCGGCGACGCTGAAATACCGAGCCCATAAGTAAATTCTGCCCCGGCCTCGCGACGGATATGGAAAACCATATCGGTAGCGGTATATGGAGAATAGAAGATAGCCCCTGTAACCGCGCGCGGCAGTTCGATATCGCCCTCGACCCCCATATTGGTTGCGGTCAGGTTCTCGGCGAGAACGCGCACTCTTGTGCGGTTATAAATAACGGCCTCCGCCGCGAGGTCGAGCGTAACACCCATTCCCGAGCCGAGTTCTGTTCCGCTAACACTTTTGCCGTAAGAAAGGGAATGCAGATTCGTTACAGCTCCGAGTCCAAGTTCGGTATGAATATCCGAAAAAAGCTGGCGGGAATACCCCAATGATATTTTCGTTTCTGTGGATAAGTCCGTCACGGAAAAGCTGTTTATCGTAAAGCACGCTCTACCGATTTTTGAATCGGTGTATGCCGCCCACGCGGACATTTGGTCGAAGTCCGCGTAATTAAACGACCTGCGGTAAGCGCCTCCCGCCGAGATACCTGGATTCCCGAATAGCGAGGTCGGACCGGTTCCGATAGTCGGCGTGATATTACCCATAGCCCCGGAAACTGCGTCTGGAATCGGATTATCGAAAACGGCTAACGCCGGAACTGCAAGCAAAGCCGATAAAAGCAATATCGAATTAGTTCGTATTCTCATTTCATCACGCTCCCTATTGCGATTGTGGCGCGGGCGGTTTCTCTGTCTCCTGTCGTTCCGATAGATTCGAGATACAGCATATAAACGCCGTGCCTGACGAATTGTCCGGTTTCGTCCCGGCCATCCCATTCGAGTCGGGTTACAGCATACGGATTCCCGTCGTAGAGCGTCGTAGCGCTTCTGCCCATTCGGTCGTATAGTCTGAGGACAGCTCTGTTTCCCGCCGGAACGGAGAATTCGATATCCAGCTTCTCGCCGATACTCGGAACGAGAACGCCCTCTTCGACAGAAAGAGAGATTTCCGTTGGCGATTCGACAGAAAGCGTCTCGATATCCTCCGGTGCGCCGGGAACAAGTTGGAACTCGTCGTAATAAATATCCCCGACACCGTAAACACGCACCCGGTCGCCGATATCGATATTATCTCCGGTGATACCGGTCGTTCCCCAAACCCTGACCTCGACCAGCTTCTCCAGCGTTCCCGATGCGTCGATAACGATGTTGAAATCTTCGCTTCCCCATTTATCCACGATAGGGCCTTCGGCAAATATCCATGTGCCCTCGTAATCTGTCAGGTTATCCCAGACATCGAGAACGCTGAGAGCGGCGGGCAACGTATCCGAGCCGACTGCCTCCCAGCTATCTAACTTTATTTCCGTAACGTTCTGGTAATCATCGACCTCGCCCTCGACCTGAATCACAGCGCCTCGCACCATCGACGATTCCATCTCGGCGGTCAAATCGTATTCGAAAAGCTGGATACCCATACCGCTTTCGTCCTGAATATAGGCGTTGAGCATATCGTCCCTGAGTGCGCCCGCGGCGATAGTAATAACGCCTCGAATCGTAACATCTTCACCGAGATATTCGGTCAGGTTCGTCTGGATATCCGCTATTGGAGTGAGTCCCGTATCCGGCGGTGTGCCGGTATCTGCGACAACGGTTATATCTTCCTGATAGCCGGGCAGTAATTGGAAGTCGCCGCTGTAAATACTCGAAGCACCGTGGATTATCACCGAATCACCGGTCGAGATGTCGCTTATGTCGATACCGGTGGTAGCCCAGACTCTGACGGCGAGTTCTGTTATGCCGTTCGAGACGTAAATATTGCTCGCGTCGGAATAGCTCGAGATGCTGGAAACCTTGCCTCCAACGCTCATCCAGGTTCCGTCCTCGTCTTCGGGATTGCTCAGCGAGAAAGCGTCGACCGGTGTCGGTAGAGGCTGACCGGTCGCGAGGACATCCCATTCGGGAAATTTAAGTTCGAGAACGCCGCTGTATTCGTCGATTTCTCCGGTAACGGAAATTAACGCGCCACGGATAAGCTCGCTTGCCTCCGGTGGTATATCGTAGTCGAAGAGAAGTAATCCGGCGCCGCTTGTGTCCTGAACATAGGCTTTAAGGTAGTCGTCGTCGATAAGCCCTACGCCGATAGTAACGACACCCTCTATACGGACGGTATCACCCTCGAATGCCGAAGGGTCGGCCTGTAGCTCGGCGATAGTGTGATACGGCGCTTCGGTAGTGTCGATAACGGTCGTGTCCGATGTCTCGATGTCGTCGTCGAACCTGGGTTCGAGAAAAAATTCGCCGAATGAATACGAGATTATGCCCGTCAGCGAAATAATCGTATCGCCGGTTGTCGGAGAATAGCCGTAATCGAAGCCCCGTTTTACTTTTAATGTCCCGGTTGCGTCGGTAACCTCCCATTCGTCGTGATTATCGTCGGTAACCACAAGATTAGACAGTGTAGTAAGGACACCTTCGAGAGCTTCGGATGTATCGGCATCGGCACAGTTCGTCGTGTATGCCGGCGGGATGGAACCGGTCGAGTCCACCGTAAGCGCGGTTACGTTCTTCAATTCTGTGAGGTCGTAAAATTCATCGACTTCGGCGGTAATTGTTATCCAATCTCCCGGACTTACAGAATACGTATAATCGTAGACATAAACCCCACTCCACGGGCCACCACCGGGGTCGCCGATATAGTATTTGTCGCCGTCGTAATCTGTAGCAGTAACTATTGCCGACACGGTAACAGTATCGCCTTCGTATGGCGACACCCCGGTAGTCGAATACTGAATGTCGTGCACGGTCAAGCCGAAGGCCGCTACAACATAGAACAAAAGTAACATTGAGATTCGCATATTTTTTTCTTTGTTTTTAGGGCGGTTTTTCCCAATCGGATTTGATGAATAATTATACGATAAATAACAATATAAAGAAAGAGGTTATTTTGGCAAACTATTTTTAGATAGGTCGATTACTTAAATAGAAAAAAAATAAAAGCCACCTAAGACGGCGGCTTTTTGCGGTTTTGTTAAAGATTTGCTGATTATCTATGCAGGACGATAGTTCCGTTGCACACTATTTCGCCGTCTTTTTTGATGATGTATAGATATAGTCCCGGTCTGAGTTTATTGCCTTCGTTGTCTGTTCCGTGCCATTTGCGGCTGTC
>QNEE01000117.1 GCA_003645085.1 bacterium
AGCGCCGAAATAGCGCCGGCCTCCGATACGGATAGTTTGCCGTTCATTATCGCTCTTAACGTGAACTCTCCGGGCGCGGCGGCTCTCGCCCCGAAAGTAATCGCCGCTTTTTCGACCTCCGCGAGTAGCGCCGGACTGCCGTGAAGTGTCAGCTCGATAAGGTCCTGGCCGGTATACGATTTTGGACATCGCCAGACTGTGATGACTGCGGTATCGGATATGCCGTTCGGTAGTTTTACTGAACCGACATTCGCGGACCCGCCGGGGAGTTTTTCTACCGCTTTTTTCGATGACCATAAATTGGAGACTATATTTATCGCCTCGGGACCGGATATACGGACAATCCCGAGCGCAGCGCGCCCAGGAGGCGTGGCGATAGCGACAATCGTATCGTCGCGGGGAAATTCGAGAATGGGTGGGAGCTTATGCATCCGACGGGATTGTCAGGGCTTCGTTTTTCTCGCTCTTAAATTCAACCCATAACGTTTGAACAAGCGAGAAAATATTAAAGCAAAGCCAGTATAGAACCAGCCCCGACGGCATATTTCTGAAGAGAAACAGGAACAAGAGCGGCATAAAATAGACCATCATCTTCTGCTTCGGGTCGCGTATGCTGATTTTCTGTTGGATAAACATCGAGACACCCATAAGTATCGGTAAAACGTAATATGGGTCTTTCTGCGAGAGGTCGGTAATCCATAGTATAAAAGGCGCACCGCGCAAAGCGAAAGAATTCCTGAGCATCGCGAAAAGCGCAAAGAATACTGGCATCTGCGGAATTAAAGGCAAGCATCCGCCGAGAGGATTGATTTTCTCTTTCTGGTAGAGTTTCATCGTCTCTTCGTTAAGCTTTTTGACATCGCTCTTGTATTTTTCGCGTAGCTCGGAGAGTTTCGGCTCGAGTTCCTTCATCCTTTGCATACTCTTCATCTGTTTGCGAGAAAGAGGCAAAAGCACCAGTTTTATGAGGATGGAAAAGATAATTATTACAACACCGTAATTACCTAATATACTATACAATATTTTAAAACCCCACATAAACAGTTTTGTGAGCGGGGCAAGCCAGGACCATCCAAGATTCACCGTTTTCTCGAACCCGCGATTGTATCGCTTGAGAATCTCGTGGTCGCGCGGCCCGATATATATCAGGTCGTGGCGCGTTACTGGAGCATCGCCGCCCGGCTGAACCAACCCTACGCCGAGCGCCGGTATCTGCCTCTTATAGTCGCCGAAACTCTCCGCCGAATATCGGACACCGTCGCAGCGAACGCCCGAAGCGACGCCGTCGTAGGGAGCGATTATGACCACGAAATACTTATTATGCGTCGCTACAAAATCGGTGGTGCCATCGAAAGAAAACTGCGGTTTTTCGTCTTTGCCGAACTTTTCATCATCGTATTCTCCGCCAATCATATAGCCAATTCTGTAATTGGCGGAGATATTGCCCTTTATATCCGGGTCGGATGGCTCGAGGCCCTTGCGCCACCAGAGAATAGACTCGTCGATACCAGCTTTCTCGCCCTCGCCGCCGAATAGCGTCGCGTGGTCGAACGCGTAGTCCTCGTAGCGAAAATGATATCGCCGCTGGATAATTCCGCCATCGGGGAGCATCGCCGCGAAAGTTACCGCGCCGGTCGGGTCGGTTTCGGTAAGCAGCAGTGAGTCGCTGTCGGTAACGAAATGTAAACTCTCCGTTGTGATAAACCTATCACCCTCGAACGCAACTAACGGCAGATTCGCACCGGCGACCTCGCTCGGACAGAATTCCATCGGTTGGCCATTAAGGTCGAGGAACTCTCGACTGACCATAGATATAATATCTCCGCCCCAACTCGAAAGAACGATATCGTAACGTTTCGTTCTAACATAAACTAGTTTTTCGGGGATAGTGTCCCGAGCCCCCTGGGCCTCCTCGGATACGCCAATCGCTGTCTCTTCGCGGACAGTATCCGCGCTGACTGTTAATTCCGGTGTATATGCCCTCGCGCTATCGTAAATCTCGCCGGGATGTGCCGTTGTTCGGTCGATATCGGCCTCGCCGAGCGTATCGGCCCCCGACGTATCGGCCTGCGCTAGTTGTTCTTCAGTCTCGCCGGTCAGTAATTTCTGGTAATACGGCATCAGTATGAGTATCGCCGCGAGGATTATAACCCCTATTATTGTTCTTTTATCCATTTATCTATTTATTAAAAAATTTTCAAGATTATGAGAACTTAATTATCACCAAACTTAAGAGTAAGAACTTCCTCAATTTTTTCATTGTCTTTTTCTTCGGGTTCATTTTCTAGGGAGAAAAGAGGTGTATCTTTTCCTAATTTTTCTAGTCGTTCCTGAATAATTCTGCAATAC
This sequence comes from bacterium, assembly GCA_003645085.1. GTDB lineage: Bacteria > UBP14 > UBA6098 > UBA6098 > UBA6098 > QNEE01. Next base: position 2,350 of record QNEE01000117.1, read on the forward strand.
TGTTCGTTTATTTCAAAACCTATATAATCTCTGTTTAGCATGGCACAAGCAGCCGCCGTGGTTCCGCTACCCATAAATGGGTCGAGAACGACTCCCTTTTCAGGGCAACTTGCCTTTATTATTCTCTCTACAATCTTAAGCGGTTTTTGTGTCGGATGGTCTTCCCTTTCGGGATCCTGTGCATGAATCCTTGATACACTCCATAAATCTTTAGGGTTATATCCTACCTCAAGCCATTTTTTACCAGCAAATATAGAACGAGTTCGTGCTTTTTTTGTTTCCGGGTCATAAGGAATTCTAACAGAGTCGAGGTCGAAATAGTATTTTCTTGATTTAACGAAAAACCCGATATTATCGTGAACCGAAGAAAATTTACGTGTGCTTCCGCCCATACTTGGAACTCGCCTATCCCAAATAATTTCGTTTATCATAATCAATTTCGATTTCATATAACTAAAGATTTCCGGGCTATACTGCCACGTGAGAAAAATATAGAAACTTCCAGTGTTCTTGATTTTGGGAATTACGGCGTCTATCCATTTTTTGCTCCACTCCAGATAATCTTTTGGCTTTCGCTTGTCGGAGTTGTTTCCGTAATCCTTACCCAAACAATAAGGGGGGTCAGATAAAACCAAATCTACAGAATTATCTGGAATCCTATCTATGCCGTTTAATATGTCTTCATTGAAGATTTTATTTAATATTTCTTCCATTCGAAGACTCCTTATTTTAATACTATACTTGTTGACCCTTTCCGAAGTTCTTTTAAAAAATTGGTTTCTTGTTCTATAGATTGGTTTGTGGTGATAATAGGCTTGGATCTTATCATTCCGGGGATTTACGTATATTGGCAGGAACTGGGGCGAAAACAAGCACAGGTAATCGGCGTCAAAACTAATATTTATGCCCTTAAACGCTATTCCAAAACACGCATATATTAAATTGTACGACGGATTAGAAGAATATTGCATGTAGAGTTTCTCAACGGCTGCTATGTCATTTTTATTTTCTCTTTTATCAATATTGTGAATTTTCACGTTAATATAGTAAATCTCTTTACCAACTTTTATTTCGCAATCATGAAGGCAGGTAGCAGGCATATCGAATTTAACATCGTCAAGCCCCAATCGTCTCTTACGATATTTTGTTTGCTGTGTAATAACTTGCTCAACAAGCCAACTGACAGACCGGGTATGCGGTTTTAAGCCATAAGGTAGGACCTTTTTGTCAGTGATATTAAATGAAGGTAGTATCGTTATTAACTCTCTATAGATGCCCTTCAAAAAATCCATATCTTCGATAATTTTTCTGATTTCCTTATCCATTATAATATTCATTCTCTAAAGCAATTTTTTATCTCGGCGGCGGAACCGGGTCGTAGCCGCCCGGGTTCCACGGGTGACATCGTGTGATACGTTTTACCGCTAGCAACGCCCCTCTGAAAACCCCGTGAATACTAATCGCCCGATAGGCGTATTCGCTGCAGGTCGGGTAAAACCTGCAGGTCGGCGGCAGAATCCGACCGAGTGTTAGCTGGTAGATTTTTATCGGGACGAGAAGAAGCCAGCAGGCTATATTCTTAGGCTTTTTCGAGGTCATCGAGAGCCTTTCCGGCGAGGCGTTCGAGCCTGTCCCTTAAATCAACCGAATCCGGTTTGCCGTTTCGATTCGAACCGGCGATTATTACTAAAAAGTCGAACCCCTCCGGGAAAGACTCGAGGTGATTCCTTATCCACTCCAGAAGAACTCGTCTTATTCTGTTTCTCGAAACCGCGTTGCCCGCTTTCCGGGGGAGCGATACCGCGAAACGTCTGCCGGTCTTTTTACCTTCAGCGATTTTAAGAACTATCGCGTTATCACGGAAAACCCGTATAGGTTTTCGGAATTTCGCGAAATCGCTGTCTTTCACGAGCCTCAATTTTTTCGGTAGAGCCACCGCTACTGCTTTTTTTGGCCTTTTGACGGAACAGTTACTGCAAGCCGATGCCGACCCTTTTTCCTTCGCCGGGACAGAATGCGCCGCCCGTTCGAGGAACTCATTCTCGCCCTGAAACCGTGTTTACGCGCCCTTTTCTTGTTGCTTCGCGATGTGATACGCATAGTATATTCCTTTCAATAATATTCTGAGCTTATCCAAGAAAAACAAATATTATGTAACCGGCAACGGTTTGTCAAGACAAAACCAGGTTTATCGTGCGTAATTCCTTTTCGTTTGACAATGTTCGCTAATCCTATTTTATTGGATTCGCTATGGAGATAGCTACGAAAGAAAACAAAACTGTCATAAATCTCGACCAACATCGCCCGATTAGGTCACGAAAAAGAACGCAGTAACAGATTCGATTAAATCGGTGTTTCCCGTATCTGCCATTATTAAGCGCCCATATATTGGTATGCCTTTTCAAATATGCAATTCAAAACACTAAATATCGCAATCATAGGCATAGGCAACACAATCCGTATGGACGACGCCGCCGGGATAATAATCGGTAAGCGCATCGCGGAAATACTCGAGACCGATTTTTTCGAGGAAACTACAGTCGACCCCGGCCTGCTCGACCTGATTGATAAATACGAGTTGGTCGTATTGGTCGATAGTATTAAAACGGGGCGAAACCTCCCGGGGACGCTATTCGAGTTTTCGGTCGAAACACTCGGAAAACCGCAAACCGGTTTTGGCCCACACCGGCGCAATCTCCCCGCGGTTATCGAACTCGCAAGAAACGCAGGGATAGATGTCGATAGGAAATTGAAGATATATGCTATCGAGATACTCGAGAATTCGCAGTTCGGAGAGAATTTAACCGAAGCGGTTAAGAAGGGTATCGAACCGGCGGTGGCGAAAATAGTCGCGGAGATAAACGACACGATAAAGTAATTTTAGACTTGACAAATCGTTTACGGGAAGTATATTGCGTTTAGCAATATCTCGATTTCACGAATTCGTTTATGAGAGAAGAACTAAGAGTTTATAAAGCACTTTCCGACCTTAATCGCATCAGAATTATAAAGATGCTCGAGGTCAAACCTCTTTGCGGCTGCGGAATAGCCAATGTCTTGAATATAGTCCAATCAGCTATATCGCGGCATCTGAAAATCCTTGAAGACGCCGATTTGATAACCCATGAGCGAGACGGCAATTATATTGTTTATTCGCTGAATCGAGGAACGGGCTCGGTGGTAGCGGCTTTCCAACTGGAATTTATTAAAAACAGGCTTAACGACGACCCCATAATCGCCGAGGATAAACGGAAAGCGGTAAATATCGATAAGTGCGATTTCGCCCCGGATTTAATGTAATTTTTTTCGTTAAAGGATTTCACAATATTACAAAATGGTAAAATGTCGAATCTTTGAATTGCTCACGAAGGAGAACGTATGGCTGAAAAAACTGGTGTATTCTTCTGCCGATGCGGGTCGATAATAACGGAGAAGGTCGATGAAGACGCGGTTCTCACCGCAGTGCGTGATACGGGCGATGTCGCTATCACTCTCCAGCATAATCTTTTATGCTCGCCCGACGGGAAGAAATGGCTCGCCGAGCAGATAAGAGAGAACAACCTCGATTCGGTCGTAGTAGCAGCCTGCTCGCCGAAACAACACGAGAAGACGTTTATGGAGGTTCTGGAAAATGCTGGGTTAAACCCGTTTATGCTCCAGATGGCCAATATACGCGAGCAGTGTGCCTGGATGACAACGGAAAGAGAAAGCGCTACGAAGAAGGCTATCGCCTATATCCGCGCTGCGATACGGAGAGTTCGACGGCACGAACCGCTGGGAAAAAAAGAGATTATCGCCAATCCCAATGTGCTTATAATAGGAGCCGGTATCGCTGGTATCACGGCCGCACAGAATTTCTCCCGCGCAGGCAGGAAAGTTTATCTTGTCGAAAAGGAACCCTATATCGGCGGTATCGTCGCGCGTTTCGAGGAGGTTTATCCGTCGATGGAATGTGCGCCGTGTATGATGGCAGCTATGCTTCAGGATGTCCTTCAGGATAAGAACATCGAGGTTTTCACCTATAGCGAGGTCGAAAAGGTCAAGGGATTTCTTGGGAATTTTACCGCTATAATCAAGAAAAAAGCCAAAAGCGTTACCGATGCCTGCCTCGGATGCGGCGAGTGTTTCCCGGTCTGCCCGGTATCCGTCCCGAATAAATTCGACGAAGGATTAAGCGACCGGAAGGCTATCTATTCCCCCTTCGCCGGCGCGCTTCCAAATATCCCCGTTATAGACAGGGAAATCTGCTTACAGTTTAATAATCAGGATTGCAGCAAATGCGAGGAAGCCTGTCCTCTAATGGCAATCGATTTCGCTCAGCAGGACGAATCGGTCGAGGTTCAGGTCGGTGGTGTCGTTCTGGCCACAGGAAGCGATATCTACGACGCGAAAGCCATAGAAAACCTCCACTACGGGGAAATACCCGAGATATATACCAGTATGGAGTTCGAGCGGCTTATCGCGAGTAACGGCCCGACCGGTGGCGAAATAACAATGAAAAACGGCGAGAAACCCAAATCTATCGCCCTGATTCATTGTGTTGGCAGCCGCGACCCGAAATACAACGACTACTGCTCGGGGGTATGCTGCCTTTACAACTTTAAGTTCGCGCGTGTCATATCGGAAAAAATACCGGAGGCGGAAATTCACAGTTTTTACAAAGACCTGTGCCTGCCGGGCAAATTAGGTCAGAACTTCGCCGATGAAACACTCCCAAAAATCGGTTTAGTTCAATTCGAGGAGGACATCGAAACGGCGGCAACAGGAAAGGGCGTTAAATTAACCTATAAAGAGAAGAACGGCAAAAAGAAAAAAATAACCGTCGATATGGTCGTTCTGTCGCCCGCGATGGTTCCTTCAAAAGATACCGATAAACTTGCAGGACTATTCGATATCGAAATCGACGAGCGTGGATTTTTCGCCGAGGACGACCAGCTTCTCAACCCGTTCACAAGTTCTATCGAGGGTATTAAGGTTATCGGCACCGCGCAGGGGCCGAAAGGAATAAACGAATCCGTTTCTCAGGCCGCCGGTGCCGCAGGCCATTTGTTGAGTAGGCTCGTTCCCGGCCAACTTCTCGAAATCGAGAGCAAAACAACCGTTATCGACGAGGACCTCTGTGGCGGATGCAAGGTTTGTATCTCTCTTTGCCCCTATTCGGCAATCGATTACGACATCGAAAAGGCGATTTCGGTCGTTAACGACGTTCTTTGCAAGGGTTGCGGCACCTGCGCCGCGGCCTGCCCTTCCGGTGCCGCCAAAGCGAAGCATTTCACCCACGAGCAAATCCACGCCGAGATAATGGAGGTAATATAATGAACCGGTTCGAACCTAAAATAGTGGCTTTTCTCTGTAATTTCTGTTCCTACGAGGGCGCCGACCGTGCAGGCTCGAGCAAACTGGAGGTTCCACCCAATATCCGCTCTATTCGGGTAATGTGCAGCGGGAGAGTCGAGCCGGAGATGGTCATCGAGGCTTTAACGAACGGCGCCGACGGCGTCCTGATACTCGGTTGCCATCCCGGCGATTGCCATTTCAAAGAGGGCAATTACAAAACTCTCCGAAGGCATTCTCTTTTGCTGAGGATGTTGAGGGAGTTTGGCATCGAACCGAAAAGGGTCAGGCTGGATTGGGTGTCGGCCTCCGAGGGGCAAAAATTCGCAGAGGTTACCAACGAGATGACCGAGATTGTAAGGTCGCTTGGCCCTCTCGAGTTGACTGCTTGCAGATAATAAGCGTTCTTAAAATCGATACGAGATAGCGTTTAAGTATGGAAAAGAAATTCGATACCCTACAAAAATGGCGGGATGACCTGAATATATGTATCAGGTGCGGCTATTGCTTCGAGCTTTGCCATCTGTTCAGGTTATTCAGTTGGGAGGCCGATTCGCCGAGGGGAAAGTTGTTGCTTATTTATGGATTGCTTAGCGGCGATGTCGAATCGTCGCTGGATATAGCGGAAAAGATATTCCAATGCTTCCACTGTAAAAACTGCGAGAAGAGTTGCTCGGCGAAGGTTCCGGTTACGGATATTATAAAAGATGCAAAAACCGCGTTGATAGAAATTGGTTATGATGTAGAGGGTGTCGCATCCCGCGTTAACGAAGACTTGTGCAGCCGTTGCGGATTGTGTGTTAGCGTGTGCAAGCCCGAAGCACTTTCATTCGGCGAAAATGGCAAACCGCCCATAGTGGACAAAGCGAAGTGCGAGGGATGCGGTGTATGCGCGGCGACATGCCCC
>QNEE01000118.1 GCA_003645085.1 bacterium
GATAATCCGCGAGCATAACGTCGCCGTCGATGCCGCGCAGGTTTAGGCCCTCGTTATGAAGAACGATATAATCGTATTTCAGGTTCTGCCCAACCTTGGCCGGGTTTTCGGCTTCGAGGACAGGTTTAAGCGCCGTCAGGACTTCTTTTTTGGGCAAGTTCAAGTCCTCATCGGGGAACATCTCCCCCGGTCGCCTGTGACCTACCGGAATATAATATGCCTTTCCGGGTTCGATAGCGAAACTCAGACCTACAAGTTCGGCGAGCATAGGCTCTTTGCGGGTGGTCTCGGTATCGAGGCTTATTCTCGCCGCCGATTTTAACTTTTCGATAAGTTCGTCGAATTTACCCATCGTATCCACAAGGACGTATTCGATTTCGCTTTCCGCCGCGCCGGATTTCCCTTTGCCCGACTCTCTATAAAAACGGTCGAGTAAAGATGTAAACTCGAGTTCTTCGAGAATCGGGATAAGTTTTTCGTAATCGGGTTCGGTAAGCGGCGCGTTTTCCCAGTCGAAATCGATATCGATATCGGTATCGATAGTAACCAGTTTTTGCGATAATTCGGCCATCTCGCGGTCGGATTCGAGTTTTTTTGCGGTGCCGCCGCTTATTTCGTCGAGGTGTTCGTATATCTCTTTTAACCCGCCGAACTCGTTAATAAGCGATGCTGCGGTCTTTTTGCCGATACCCTTGACTCCGGGGACGTTATCGGAGTTGTCGCCCATCAACGCTAAAAAATCGACCATCATCGCCGGCGGGACACCGAAGCGTCGGTGGGCGTTTTCGACAGTGAACCACTCGGTCGGCAGAGCGCCCTTGCTGGGCGCGAGGATGCTTATATGCTCGTCGACAAGCTGGAGGAAATCCTTATCGCCGGTAACCAGAACGACGTCCCACCCCTTTTTCTCGGCTCGTTTCGCTATGGTTCCGAGCAGGTCGTCGGCCTCGACGCCGGTTTTCTCGATAATGGGAATGTTCATAGCCTCTACAATACCGCGAATATATGGCAATGAATCGCGCATCTCGTCGGGCATTTTTGCTCGTGAGGACTTATATTCGGGATAGATTTCGAGTCTGTCCACCGGTTTGCCCTTATCGAACGCCACTGCGAACGCGTCCAGTTTCTCCGATTCCAGTATTTTAAGAATACTCTGCAGCATCCCGAACGGCGCGGAGGTATTTATCCCTTTCGAATTGCGAAGAGGATTGCGTATAAAGGCGAAATACGCGCGGTAGGCGAACTGGGTGCCGTCCATAAGATAAAGGCGTTTGCGGTCGGACATATATACTCCTTTTTTTATTGTTAATGCGGAGCCCGATAAATCCTGCAAAATAGAGAATTTTGTCATTTCGAGTGTCCGCGAGAAATCTCAAATCGTTGTATTCAGAAGATTTCTCGTCGCTTCGCTCCTCGAAATAACATTTACCAGCTATTTCGCAGGAGTCGTATTTCTAATATTAAAATACAAATCGATTTTTCATCGCGCAAGTTATGTATTGAGATAACTTATTTTTACGGAAAAGGGAAGAAGCAGTAAGTAATAAGGAGACCTCTTCCCCGCAAAGGGAAGTCTGGTGCTGTATAGGATTATTCTGACTCCTATCTCCTAACTCCTGTTTCCTTCGGAAAGGTGCTGAAAAACGTGTTTTTCTTGTCATTTTTTGGTTGAATATTGGTCTGTTTTTATTATATTTCTAAGAAATGCTATTTTACAAATTGGAAAGGAACCATGCAAAAAGCTCTCTTTGTCGTTATTCTTTCGTTAGCATTATTGCTATCTTTCGGTTGTGAGAAATGCGAGGAGTGCGAGGATTGTCCACCGTGCGATACGTTCTATATCTGCGATACGCTATACGATACGCTCGTCGTTTGCGATACGATTGTAGTCTGCGATAGCAATTATACCGATATCGACCCGCCATTTATCGAGGAAATATCCGGGCCGCACGAGATAACGCTCGGCGGCGAGGCCGCTTTCGGGTGCAGCGTTCTTACCGACGCGCCGCTGGTTCGTATGAGCTGGGACCTTTTCGCGGAGACCGGAGAAAACATCGACTACTTTTATCCTGCCGACCCCACCGAAGGGCCGTTCACGCCCTGGGGGACCGTTCCAGCTACCTTTATCGAAACGGATACTGGCGCGAGTCCGACTCATACCTACGACAAGCGAGGAAAATATACGGCGGTTCTGGAAATCGAGGACGAGGATGGTTATATCGAACACGACGGATTTGTGGTTTTCGCGGTTCCCACCGTGCCGGACACAAATGCAGACCCGAGGATAGTTCGGGCGGGGATACCGGATTCGATTTACGGCGAGGATTTCGAGCTTCTCCGTTTCGGTTTAATTGCGGATAATCGAATCCCGGTTTCGGTCTATGCTGATTCTTACGACCAATTCCACGCGTTCGCGAATATAAACAGCGACTATCTTCCGGGGCCGAATTATATCCAGACCAGGGTCGAAACCGGCAAATGCTTGCGAATCGAGGGTGCGGGAGATTTCAGGATGGAAATCACCGTCGATTACGACATCGCCGGTGCGTTGCATATACGCGGCGGAGATATCGGAGATTATGTTAGATACTCGGCGTATATGACACTGAGAGAAACTGGCGGATTCCCCGAAACGCACTATTTATACAGCTATACGCTCGACGGTATCGACGGAGACCAGGCGTATTATATAAACAACGAACAAGTAATTACCGATACGGTAATCGTCTGGGGAATGCTGGAATACGAATTCTGGTTCGGAGTCGAGACGGTGCAGTTTATCGGTGGAAGCGGCGGAACCGGCTCGTCGGTTTGTTTCGACGGCACTGACGGCTTTACAAAACTGAATAAGATAAAAGTTTATATGGAAAAATAAAAAACGCGGTTTTTAGAATACGGAATGGGGAATATCAGAATCCATTTTTCTGATATTTGAAAACATATTTTAACCGGAGTAAATTATGTCCAAAGGCCTCTACCTTCTCATCGGTATCGCTTTTATCGCCGGCACGGTTCTCGGCGATTACAATATCGAGCTTATAAGCGACACCCCCGAATTAACAGCTTTTCGCGTAGAAATCGGCGAACCGAATATGAGATTTGTCGCCGGTAATTCGTGGCTTTTGAGCAACGATGGTTTTGGCCGGCGCGGCGAAGAGTTCGGCCCGCGGCTTTACGGTAGAACCTATCAAATAGCGGTTCCCAAAGGCTCGGAAATCGAGGTCTCGATAGAATCGGTCGAATGGTCGAACTGGATACGTATTACGCCGGCATCGGAGTGTCCCCCTACTGTAGCTTTCGGCCAGCCCGGATTCGAAAGCCCACAGCTATACGCTACCCCGTTTGGAGGGACTGTCGAGTATACAGGAACTGTAGCTGTTCGGGGCGTCGAGATAGCCAATATCGACCTGATACCGGTAGAATACAACCCCGATTTAGGCGTAAGGTTTATGAAAAGTGTTACGATAGCGGTCGCTCATAACGGTCCCGGCCCGACCGATTGCGGGAGAAGGCTCTATCATCCGATGTTCGAGAAATTATATCGCGCAATGCTCATTAATCCGGAGGCGGCGTTGCCGCGCGCGAGACATCTCGAAATCGCGGAATGGGACCCCGCCGACGGCGCGGAATTGCTCGTAGTCGTCAGGACGGATTTCGAGGACGAACTTCAGCCGTGGGTCGACTGGAAACTGCTGATGGGTATGCCGACGCACGTCGTAACGACGTCGGTTACCGGCACAGACACTGCCTCGATACACGACTATATTCAGGATGCATACGATACCTGGGCGATTCCGCCGGTATATGTTCTTCTCGTCTCGGACGCCGATTATATTCCGCCTTATGAAGGTTCCGGCGGCCTCGAAGGGGACAATCACTATTGCGTTATGGATGGCGCGGATTATTATCCGGATATCTTCCCCGGCAGGATTTCGGCGAACACCAGTTCGCATATCGAAACAATCGTCCAGAAGCATTTGAATTTCGAGATGCAGCCGGACACCACCGACGACTGGTATGCTCGGGCTGTCGGTATAGTCAACGAGGACGACCCGACATGGGACCCGCTCGGCCCGCAGGATTCGTCGTATCTGGCGGCGGTAACCTATGGAATGAACCAGTGTCTCGCGGCCGGTTTTACGAGCGCACCGATATTGAGAAGGAAAAACGGCGACAACTTCAATACCGCCCGGCCCTATGTCGAGGCGGGATGCACTTTTATCCAGTATCGAGGTCAGGCTTATCCGGATTATTATTATGGATTTGCGGGCGGTCTCGACACACTCGATAACGACGGTAAATGCCCGATAAACATATCGATAACGTGCGGAACGGGCGGATATATGTATACATACGCCGGACCGCGTATGTGCGAGCGTTCGACCAGAGCCGGCTCGGCATCGAACCCCAAAGGCGCTGTCGCTTTCATTGGCCAATCATTGGTCAGCACTAACTCCGAGGAGCGGTCATCGCTGTCGAAACATATATTCGAGGGGATGTTCGAAGAAGATATTAACGCTATCGGCGCGGCGCATACTTACGGCAAGAACGGGATGCTCTCCGAGTTTGGTGGTTCGTATGATTCCAAATACGAATACCTTTCATCGGTTCTAATCGGCAGCCCGGAGATGCTCGCCTGGACGGCACCAATTCAGAATCCTTATGTTACTCATCCTTCGGCGGTTTCGGCCGGCCCGAATAATATCGATGTCAATGTCTCCGCCGGAGGGTCGCCGGTCGAGCAGGCTCGTGTGGCGATTCATCAGGGTAGCGTTTTCTCATACGGTATTACCGACGCTTCTGGCGATGTCTCCATTTCTATCGACGTCGACCCGGCGAACCCGCTGGTAATCGTCGCTACGGGGCCGAATATATATCCGTATCAGGATACGATAGACGTAGTTATGACGGGCGTCGCGGTGTTCTGCGCTCCGGTTGGCTTCGACGATTTCGACGGCGACGGCGACGGACTTATCAACCCCGGAGAGAGAGTCCGTTTTTATCCGAGAATATTCAATATGGGCACCGAGGGAGCTGGCGGGCTGACCGGTGTGGTGCGTTGCAATGAGGTCGATTGGTTCGATTCCACTACCGCTTTTCCGTATGTCGGACCGGACGATACTGTTACCGGCGACGAGGTTCTATTTAGCGTCCCTTCAGACCATCCCGGCGTAGAACATATAACATTCACGATATCGATATCGGGGCACCCGTCGGGACCGTGGGAAAGAACCGTCGTTCCCGAACCGGGGATACACAGATTCGCACCGATGTTCGAAAATATGACGATTATAGACGACCCGCCATACGGCGACGGCGACGGAGAAATCGCTCCCGGCGAGGTCGTCGAAATATGCCTCGATTTTAGTAACAACACTCAGGCCGACGCTGATAGCGTGATGGGTTTCCTTATCGGAAACGAGGAGGTCGCGGTCATCCAGAATTATGGAATAGTCGAATCCTGGCCACGAACTACATCACAGATATTCAACCCGTGCTACTCTATAAGCATCTCGCCCGAGGCAGAACCTGGAACAGAGGTTACTCTCGGCCTGGCTATGCACGGTCTATGCTCGATTTACGAATATATCGACACACTTCCCGTTCCAATAACCTTAATTGGAAACCTAACGAACCGACCCACCGGACCCGACGCATACGGGTATTATATTATCGACGATACCGACTCGTTCAGCGGTCTCGAACCGACCTATGTCTGGAACGATATCTCGTCGATTGGCACGGAAATATCTCCATCTTCCGACTGCGACGACTGCGTTACTACAGTTACTATTCCTTTCTCTATGGTTTTTTACGGCGTCAGCTACGATACAATTACAGTCGCCGCGAACGGTTATATCGCCCCCGGCGTCGACGGCTGGTCTGGTCCGGGGTCGGGTTCTCCTCAGGAGATACCGAACACCAGCGGTCCCGAGGGCTTCATCGCCCCCGGGTGGGCCGACCTCGCGCCGCATAGAGCCGAAGGTGGCGAGATATACGGTTACTACGATACATCGAACCATCAAGTAGCGATTCAGTGGGATGATTGTGAATTCTACTACGGCGGCGGATATATATCCTGCCAGCTTAGAATTTGCGACCCGTCATACTGGCCGACGCCGACGGGAGACAGCGAATTTTATATCTATTACCAATCGATGAGCGGTATCGGCGTTATGGGCACTGGAATAGAAGCGGAATCCGAAACGGACGGCCTGCAATATTATCTCAATGGCGTCTATGACGAACACGCCGCGGAGCTTACCGCCGGACGTGCGCTGAGAATAACCACAATCGAACCGGGAAGTATTGCGCAACCGTGGCTGTATTACATCGGCGATTTGCATTATGACGATTCTATGGGCGACAGCGACGATATTATCGAACCGGGCGAAATAATCGGCGTCAGGATACGTATCGAAAACGGCGGAGGCGTCACCGCAACAAGCACATACGGAGAGATACTCGGCACAACGATGCTGACGCCATACGGTTCTGCGGTGAGTTTCGGCAGTATCGCCCCCGGCGCGAACGCCTATAATCTCGTTTCGATGAAATGCGAGGTATCCGCGAGTTGCCCGATGGATACCGTTATCGAGGTCCCCGTGCAGTTAGAGGCTCTCGGCGGAACCTACAGCACCACATTCAATGTCTATATGCGTGTCGGCGGTTCGGTCGGAATGCAAGAATTCGGTGAACTGCCGAGGGGAATCTCGCTCGGCCCGGCGTATCCGAACCCGTTCAACTCGGTTACTTCGATGGAGGTTACTATCGGCTACGATGTCGATAGTCCGGTGAAACTGTCTTTATATGATATCACCGGCCGTTGCGTCGGCGTTGTGCACGATGGCGTTCTTTCGCCGGGCAGGCACATCTTCAGAATCGATTTCGACGACACCCCGTCGGGGATATATTTCGTCCGCCTTCGCTGGGGAGACGAGTATAAAAATAGGAAGATACTGCTGATTGAATAGCCGACACGGAGCTCGATATGGTGTAGAACTTTATATCTTCGGCGATTCTCTACGGCAAAAAAGGCGAAAGCCACCCCACCTTACAAAATTAGCCCTTCGATTTCCTTCAACAATCGCTCGACCGCTTCGGCCTCGGCGATTTTGCCGAACGGCTCTCCTTTTTTGAATATAAGGAAAAAGCCGTCGCCGCCGGCGATGCCGATATCGGCCATTTTGGCCTCGCCGGGACCGTTGACCTCGCAACCCATTATCGCGACAACGAGATGCTTATCGGTTTTCGGGAGGCGCTCTAAAACCTCGCTCGCGATTTTTTCGACATCGACCTTGCATCTTCCGCAGGTCGGGCAACTGACAAGCTCGATTCCGGATTCGAGCAGGCCGCAAGCGCGGAGAATTTGTCTTCCAACGACGACCTCACGAACCGGGTTCCCTGTCAGCGAGACGCGGATTGTGTCGCCGATGCCCTCCATAAGAAGTGTTCCGATACCGACCGCGCTTCGGATGCCACCCTCTCCCGGCAGGCCGGCCTCGGTAACGCCGAGATGCAGCGGGAAACCGTATCTTTCCGAGAAAAGGCGATTGGCTTCGACGGTCGGGACAGGGTGGTGCGCCTTAAGAGAGACGACTATATCCTCGAATCCGGTTTCGAGCAGGACGTCTATTTCGCGCGATGCGGCTTCGAGCATCTTTTCGGCCATCGGCTCATTGTCCGATAGGTCCTTCGGGAGGCTACCGGCATTGACACCGATACGTATAGGGATATTCAGGTCTTTCGCCGCTGCTGCGACCTCTTTAACTTTTCCGACCGAGCCTATATTGCCGGGATTTATTCTGAGTTTGTCCGCGCCGGCGTTTGCGGCCTCGATAGCGAGGCGATGGTCGAAATGAATATCCGCGACGAGAGGGCTATCGGTCTCTGCTCGAATTCTTCGGAAGGCCTCGACCGAATCGCTATCTGGAATCGCTATTCTTATTATATCGCAGCCAGCTGTCTGAAGTTCGCGGATTTGCTTAAGGGCGGCGTCGATATCGGTCGTCGGGACACTCAGCATAGACTGGACGGTTACCGGTGAACAGTCGCCGATTGGAACATCGCGAACAGTTATTCTACGGGTTTTCCGCTTCCTATAATTCTTTTGGCCCGAATTTAGCATAGATTAATTTGGCATAAGGTTTGCGGATAATTAGTAGATTAATAAAGGCTTGACATTAAGATAACCTGAAACTACGTTTAGCTTAAGTGGTATCCAAAATGCCTAAAGCCCCGTCAAAACTATACCTTTTTGTTGTCGCTCTACTGGTTTTTGCCGGTTGTTCGATAGCCGAGGACCAGGTTTTAAGCGACAGTCAGTTCGTTATGCTTTACGTCGATTTGTCTTTCGCCGCCGAGCAATTCCTTTCGGATTCGGCACTGTTGCATCAGGTTCAGGATTCGATATTCGAGGCGCATAACGTAACGCGCGACAACTTTAACGCCTATAAAACCGAACTCGACAAATCCCCCGAGCGCTGGAGCGGCATCTGGGAGATGATAGACGCGGAACTCCGCAAACGCGAAGAGGCTCTCAAAAAAGAGAAACTCCCAGAAAATAACACCGGCA
>QNEE01000119.1 GCA_003645085.1 bacterium
AACCGTCCACCTGTGTGCCATCTGAATGCTGGCCACCCTTGACGCCCATCGCCAGTAGTTTTTCCATAAGTTCGTTTTTGAGCGACGGGTCGGGCGTGTGTTCGCGCATCACGTCGAAAATCATCTGGAAAACGTCGATGCCGACATAATCGATAAGCTGGAAAATCCCCATTGGGCGGATAAGGAATTGCTGGCTGACCTTGTTCATCACATAAATCGCTTCTGGCAGCGAGAGGCCGTCTTGTGTGAGTTTGGCGACCTCTTCGAGAGCGTGCAAGCCGTCGCGGGTGAAGTGACCGTTGCCGATGAAGCCGGAGATGTCGTTTGCCGGGACGAGTTTTTTACGGAGCCGTTTGCCGAGTTCCTCGCTCATCGCCTTGAGTTCCTCGTTCGTGTTCTCGGTGGTGATAACCTCGACTAGTTTTTGCACCACCGGCGGATTATAGAAATGATAACCGATAATCCTGCCGTTCAGTCCGACCTTTTCGTCGAGCAGGCCGATAGGCACCGACGAGGTATTGGTGAAAAAGAACGTGTCGTCGGAACAGATTTCCTTGAGCCGCCCGAGCACCTCGAGCTTCGTCGGAACGTCCTCGATTATCGCCTCGAATATGATATGCGAATCTTTAGCGACATCGAGGTTGGTCGAGAAGCCGCAGAATGTCAGACCCTCCTGGACGAATGTCTGAATCATCTCGGTATTTTCGACCAGGTCTTCGCGGTAGGCGAACATCTCGCGGACAGCGTTGATAGATTTCTCCGCGACTTTGGTTATCTGGCTGATAAGATACGATTGCAGCCCTGCGAGTCCTTTCTCGCTGATGTCGATAAGGTTCAGCCGGAACAGCGCGTCGGGGTTTGTCTGCTTTAGCCTTACCATCTCCGCTGCGATAAGGACGGCGATTCCGCTGCCCATTTTGCCTGCCGCGCCTATAATAGAGACGTTGCGCAGTCTTTCATCGAGATTCATTTTGATACCTCCTGTTTGTTGGATAGACTATCGACTATTCACTATTGACTATTCACCCTGCCCCACCTCTTACGCAGTAACCACAGAGAACATAGAGAGAACAGAGATAATTATATTATCTTATACAACTTAACAACTATGGACGAACTGCTTCAATAATTCTTTTCCGTGTGGTTTCGTGATTTTCCTTCCTCCATTTATAGCTGTTTCGAGCCATAAATCTACAGCTATCTTTATCTCGGCGAGAGCTTGTTCCTCGGTTTCGCCGAATGCAGAACACCCGGGAAGCTCCGGGACAACCGCGATATAACCGCCATCCTCTTCGCTGAAAAAGTATTTCGACGGCATATTTCATAACTCCTCCAGTAGATTGTATTTTTTGATAAGCTTTAAAAACTGTTTAACCTGATACGGTTTTACTTTACCGTGCACATTCTGGAAATTCAGCATCTCTATAACTCCGCTTCTACATATATCCTGTGGCTGCCCTTTCCGCCGCGAAACTCGAATCCAAACAATTCCTCCGCCCGACACGCAAATCGAAAACCTGTATTATTAGGGCTTCGGGAAAGTTTATCGAATACTTTCCGGCGTTTCTTGAATATTTTAGTTTTATCTTCCAATGCTAATGGCTCGCTATTTCAAATATACGATTCGTTTCGTCACCAATTTATCTTCAAACCGTGCCCGAATCAAATAAATTCCGGAGCCTTGGGATTCGTCGGGCTGCCAGATGAATTCCCGCACACTTCCCGACGCCACCGAGGGGTTAGGGTATAGGGCATAGGGGCTAGACCCATCGCCCGACCCCAATGGTTGTGTGGTGTGGGGACTAGACCCTAGACCCAAGTCCCTAGCCCCTTTTCCGCAAACCATTCTGCCGTTTATATCGAAAATCTCTATGTAGGGGAGGGTCCGTGACCCTCCCGACATGCGGGCGGGTTTGGAACCCGCCACTACGGAAATCGTGACCGCCGAATTAAACGGGTTGGGATAAGCAGAAATAGCGATTCCAAAGGGTAATTTTGATGTTCCTTCTGCAATTTTTGTTGTATCTGCAAAATCGAGGATGATAATACTATAGTATTCGAGAGTTGGGATTTCAAGGCTGACGATGCCATCTTCATAATCGAATGCTGGATAGACCGTATCCGGGAAATCTGGCGAGACGATGAGAACAGCCCGGCAGGTGTCGCTGACGGGGATTGTAACCGGAACGCTGTCCTGCGGGAGCATTATGCGACCGACACTATCCCAATCGTGATTGATGATGTGAAGATACGACCGTTCTTCGATTTCCGATTCGGTGTAAGCAATCGTTACCTTCGATTCGTTCACTGGTGAGTCGAAACGCAAATCACCCGATTCCCAATCGATATTCCAGTCGCCGTTAAACGGCACAATACCGTTGATGGTAACCAGTGTCTCGTTATTGGTTACGGTGACATTCTTATAAATATCAAAGTATGCATTCAGGAAATCCGCCTGTTGCTTGATGATTTCGATGAGCGGTGTGCCGTCCGCGAGAGTATCTATCCACGAATTTTCCTCCGCTTCATCGACAGGGAAGCAGAAATTGACACCTGCGGCGCGCATTTCCATTCCATAAGTCCGAATGTAAATCGCCCGTTCATCGGCAGGTTCGTCGATTCCGCCGAGATGTGCGAATGGCATACCGAGTTGCCAGAAATCGCAGAAAGCGACGAGTGGGACATCCTCGCCAAGATACTCGTTCGCCCGTCTTTTTATCAATCGCCAGATATTTATTTGCGCCTGATTACCGATAAGGCATACTTTATCGGTATCTGTCGCTGTGGTGCAATGATATGCAGGAAAATTAAGTCCATCGGACATCAGCGCCAGCGTATAATCGACATAATGCGGCATACAATAAGCCGAGCCGTTATATGTGATAAAAACATCCCGACCGAGAGATGCCGCATAAGCCCTGACACTGTCGGTAACTATGCGCCAAAAATTCAAATATATCAATTCATACATAAATGATTCCTCAAATAAGTCATTTGCAAAATCGACAATTGCATCGTCATTATAGAATGGCACAGTAAGTATCATCACATGGTAATCTTTTGGGAACCAGTCGAGGAATAGCTTGTTCGGCGGTTCGAGTATATTTTCCCATGTCAACTCGCCGCCGAATGGGTTCAGTGTCCAGTCGTGCGCCTGCAAATACTTACGGTAATTGAAAGAGTTCATCGTGCCGTCCGGACATTGGAGCGTATCGGAGAGGTTCACCAGTTTCTGCGTTTCCCAGCGCGCATCGGTCGGTGTCCAGCCAGAATCGGAGCAATAGCGTGCGAGCAAATATTGTCGAAATCCCTGTCCGAATAATTGCATTTCTGCGATGTTCGCTATGCTGTCGGTCGAGAACAGCAGAACCTTCTCGGCACGAGCAGACTCGACAAGAAACGAGCGGATTGAATCGGTGTTCAGCATATCGAACACGGGTGCATCGAAATCCTGCCACGCGGCGCCATCCCAATAAACGACATAAAAATTGCCGAGTATATGTTCGGCAGGAAATCTCAAATACACCTGCCGGATTGTCCGAATTCTTCCAAAATCAATCATAATCCAGTGGCTGTCGCCTGTGTCGGAATGCCAGTATGTCGCGAAATCATCATCGAAAGCGAGTTGAGCCGAGTCGGTGAACGAACTCGCCGAATCGGTCGGCATGAACCATTCCGCGGGTGTATCATATCCATGCCCGAAAACGACCGACAGCCTTGTCGCAAAATTCGCCGTGCCGATTGTGTAATCGTCATAGCCGATGTTTCTATTATTTGTAGAGTCGGCATCGAAGGAAACTGTATAATCTCCGCTTATTTGGTCGAATTCGAGTGCATTTACATTTACATCGAGTTGTTCGAAAGCCCAGTAAAGGCAGTAATCGAGATAGTTCTCATTAGCGATTGTGCCGTTTGAGATTGTAAATTCGTGAGGTCCTGTTGGTTGGTAGTAAATTTCACCATCGGCATTAAGTGTAGCAAAATCATAATAAACCGGGTCGGGTATCTCGAACGGATAAATATGGTCATCATCGTAGGGGTTATCGCAATGCCATCCGCCCTCGCGGGTGAGCTGCGCTACTTGGACACCGCCCTCGAATAGTGCTCCATTTGCATTAACAGCCGGTGGAAGAGTAGAAAATCCGTAAAAAGGGTCTGTGAAAGGATTCCCTGGCATATTGGAATACTTGAACCAGGCGCGTTTGATAAACTGCGGCTCGATATATGCCGCGGCATCGACGACCGAATCGCACCATACGATAGGACCGAATGACCAGACGGCGACATCGTTCAGGTCATCGACGATTTGTGCATTGCACACGCCCGCTATCGCAAACGTGAATACCACTATGGTTATTATCGTCTTCATCTTGCGCCTTTCCTTTTCGCGCTCGAAGCGTAATAAACGGTGTAGGAACGATTTTAATCTTATCATTATTTACGGTAATCTTCTCATAGAATCCCGCTACATTATAATAAATCTCTCCGCGTCCTCCGTGCTCTCTGCGGTAAAGGCGTGCGGAGTGCAGAGTGCCGGGCAAATGACAGATGCTAATTGCTAAATGCTAAATGTTAAATGTTAAACGCGTCACTTCCCCTTGAATTCTGGTTTGCGTTTTTCGAGGAATGCGGTCATTCCCTCTTTCAAATCCTCGGTCGAGAAACAGACACCGAATATGTCGCTCTCATACGTTTCGCCCGCGGTTTGCGAGACCTCGGTGCTCTGGTTCACCGCGTCCTTCACGTATTTCAGTGTTAGCGGTGAGAAGGCCTTTATTTTGTTTGCCATCTCCATCGCTGTGTTCATCAGTTCTTCCGGCTCGACGACCTTGTTGACGAGACCGATTTCCTTCGCTTCGTCGGCTTTGACCATCCTGCCAGTGAAGAGCAGTTCCTTGGCGATTGCGGGACCGACGAGTCGCGGGAGCTTCTGCGTTCCGCCGAAACCGGGGGTTACAGCGAGAGTTATCTCCGGCTGGCCAAGCTTCGCCTTTACCGATGCTATACGGATATCGCAGGACATCGCGAGTTCGCAACCTCCGCCGAGCGCGAAACCATTGACCGCCGCTATTACGGGTTTCGGACATTCGATAATCGCGCGGAAGGCTTTCATACCGAGTTCGCTGTATGCTTTGCCCTGCGCGGCATTGTATTCGACCATCTCGGCGATATCCGCACCCGCGGCGAACGCTTTGCCCTCGCCGGTTAGGATGATTACGCGCGCGTTGTCGTCATTGCCGAGTTCGGTGAACGTTTCGCCTATCGCGGCAAGCAGTTCGGAATTGAGCGCGTTGAGCGCCTCCGGCCGGTTTAGCGTTACTACCGCGACGCCGTCGCTGATTTCGGTTTTCAGAAATTCGGATGCCATTTGGTCCTCCTTCTAGGACTTAATATTTACGATTGACTATTGCTATTTGCCACGCACCACCCCATCAAACGCAGAGAGCAAAGAGCAAAGTGCAAAGAGCAAAGTGCAAAGTGCAAAGTGCAGAGTGCAAAGTGCAGAGGGCGGAGTGCTGTGCGTTTTATGTTACTTTTCTGTTTTCTTTATAAGATTCATTGTCATAGCCTGAAAATAATCGAGTGCCGATAGTAATTCATCACAATCCGCAGCTTTTGGTTTATACAATGCTCTGCAAATTTCTATCTGCGTTTCTAATTCCGCAGCCGAACTAAGGCTAATGAATAGAAATTGCCGTAATTCACTGTCGCTCCGCCGACGATAACCCTCGGCGACATTTGAAGGTAGAGATATCGCAGCTCGACGCATTTGAGAAATAAGCCCGTATTTCTCTTCGTCAGGGAGAGCCGAAGTAAATTTATATGTTCCCCTAACGATTTCCATCCCCTTTTGCCAGATTTCGAGGTCCTTGTAAGTCTCGACTTTCTTTCTTTTCCCCATAATTAATTTACCACCTAGTGCAAAGCGCCGATTGCAGAACGAGAAGTATATACTTAATTCTCTGCTCTCTGCTCTCTGCTCTCTGCTCTCTGCTTTTTGCTATTTCTGCCAATTCGGTTTTCGTTTTTCGAGAAACGCTTTCATCCCCTCTTGAGCTTCGTCGGAAACGCGGAGTTTTGCGATAACCTCGGTCGTGTGGTCGTATGCCGTTTCGAGGTCCATATCCGGGACTTTGTGGAAAAGCTCTTTGCATATCGCCACCGCTTTCGGGCCACAGGCGAGGAATTTTTTCGCGAACTCCATAGCGAAATCGAGGAGCTTTTCGTGGTCTACGACGTAGTTTGCGAGTTTGACCTCGAGCGCCTTTTGCGCGTCGAAACGCATCCCGGTCAGGAAAAGCTCTTTGAGCGCGCCTTCGTTGGATTTTCTCATTACATACGAGGAAATCACTGCTGGAACGAGACCTATTCGAACCTCGGACAGACCGAATTTTGCGCGGTCGGAGGCTATTACGATATCGGATGCGCCGACAAAACCCATTCCGCCGCCTATAGCGGCGCCGTTAATCGCCGCGATGACAGGCTTTTTGAGCGTATAAATCCCATAGAATAGCTTGGCTATCATCGCCGAGTCTTCGATATTCTCCTCATAAGTATAGCCGACCATCTCCTTCATCCAGTTGATATCGGCACCGGCAGAGAAGGATTTGCCCTCGCCGGTGATAATCACTGCTCGGATTTCGTCGGATTTGTCGATTTCCGCGAGGATATCGACCATTTCCTCCAGCATCTTCGCGTTGAATGCGTTGTGGACCTCGGGCCTATTAAGCCAGATAGTTATTATGCCGCTGTCGAGGTTAAAACGGATTGTTTCGTATGTGTTCTTTAGCATTTCGGACAGCCTTTCTTATACGTGGCTAATGGTCGCAGCCCAATTCCGGTCTATCGACGAGAGAGCCTTTGATAAACGAATCTAATGCATTCGCGATGTTCGTTTCTTCGGTTATAAAGACCTCGACATTCGCGCTTTTCAGGTCGTTATAAATCCGTCTTCCCATACCGTGCGAGATAACGACGTCGCAATCCGCGAGCGCCGCTAAAACGGGGCCGTGAGGGTCGAGCCGATGACCGGCGTCCTCCATACCTCTGGCATGGCCGGTGAAAGTATTCGGTCGGTATTCCTCGTTTATTATTTCGGTATTCTCGATTTCGTAGATGACGAAACCCGCGGCTCTGCCGAAATGCGATGCGATAGTCTTTTTGTCGTCGGTTACGATTGCTACTTTCATCGCCTTCCTTTCTATATGTATAATTCGATGTTTATCCCGATGGGCATTCGTCCCGATAAAGAGGCGCACATCCGTAGGATTTCACTCCGCTCAATGGGCGTGCCCTTATACGTCGTAGCACCCGATTCTTCTGGCGATTACCCAGCGGAGGATTTCCGATGTTCCCTCGCCGATTTCGAGCAGTTTCTGGTCGCGGTATAGACGTGCGACCTCGTTTTCCTCCATCAGGCCGTAGCCGCCGTGGAGCTGAACCGCGTGATTGACGCACCTGTAAGCTACTTCAGAGCAATGCAGTTTTGCCATCGATGCCCAGAGCTTGTATTCCTTTCTACCTTGTTCATAAAGCCAGGTCGCTTTATAGAGCAGGTTGCGCGCGTTCTCGATTTCGACGAACATATCCGCCATCTTGAACGCGTTAACCTGAAATGTAGAGATATATTTGCCGAATTGTTTCCGCTGTTTTGTGTATTTTAGAGCGAGGTCGAGTGCGCCCTGCGCGCAGCCGAGGCCCATCGCGCCGATAGAGAGTCTACCTTTGTCGAGCGTGTCCAGCATCTGGTGGAACCCCTCACCCCGTTCACCCAGCATCGCGCTTTCGTGGACGCGGCAGTCGTCGAAATATAGTTCCGATGTTATCGAGGACCGCCACATCATTTTGTTATGCATCGTCTCGGCCTTAAAACCGGGTGTGCCCTGTTCGACAAGGAAACAGGTGTATTCCTTCTTGCCGTCGGAACGTGTACCGGTAACCGCCTGTGCGGTGCAACCGAGGGAATACGGCGTCGAGCCGTTTGTGATGAATATCTTCGAGCCGTTGATTACCCACTCATCTCCATCCTTGACCGCGGTCGTTTTTGTTCCCCCTGCGTCGGAGCCGGCATCGGGTTCGGTTAGACCGAATGCCCAGACCTTTTCTCCAGTGGTCAGTTGTGGGAGGTATTTCTCGCGCTGCTCTTCGGTGCCGAAATAGTATATCGGGCCGATACCGAGCGAATTGTGTGCCGCGACCGTAGCCCCCTGGGAACCGTCGACACGGGAGATTTCCTCTACGGCGACGATGTAAGGAATATAGCCGAGGCCGGCGCCCCCGTATTTCTCCGGTAGAAATACACCGAACAATCCGAGGTCTCCCATTTTTTTAGTCAATTCGGGCGAGAATTCGGCTTTCTGGTCGAGTTCCATCGCCACAGGGCGAATTTCACCCTCGGCGAACTCTCTGACCGTATTGCGCATCATCACTGCATCATCCGGCAAATCGTAATTCAAAGACATTACTCCTCCTGATTAAGTTGGTTTTTATTTAGTTGTATTAATTGTCGAAATTACGAGTAAGATTTTTATAATATATGTGATTTTTATA
>QNEE01000120.1 GCA_003645085.1 bacterium
AGATATACGAATAACCAGTCATTGCGAGGAGCGGAGGCAACGGAGCAACCTCGATAAATGGTTACCGAACGACAAAACAGAATTACCGCGTCTCATCGAAACAAGGCTTATAATGAAAGGATAATCGAATTTTGCAGAACTTACATTAAAAGGAAGTGATTCCTGCAAAATAGAGAATTTTCTTATTTCAACCCCCAGGCATAGAAATCTTAAATCGTTCTTCAGAAAATTCCTCGTCGCTTCGCTTCTCGAAATGACATTTACGGGCAATTTTGCAGGATATATTACAAGTAACCATAGGAGGGAAAAATGAAATCTGTAATCGTCTATTCGATGCTGTTGTTTGTGTTTGCTGGTGTTTCGACAGCGCTCGACCTCGAGGATTACCTGCCGTTCGATATCGGCAATAGCTGGACCACCCGCGATTCATCATCGGAGGGAATAGATACGACCGTCTCCGAAATAGTGGACACGACCACAATGGCGGGGCACCTCACATATATCTTCGAGGACCGCAATCCCGATGAAACGGACACAACGTATATGCAACTCCGTTCCGACGGCTTGTATAATCTCGATTCCGAGGAACCGGTGGACTCTTTTATCAGGATAATCCCGAACCCAGTCGATTATGGCGACGTTTGGTCGGTACTCTATCAGGATTCGTCGTGGGTCGAAAGCCCTTACACATATTACCAGCATATAGAGATAAACGGCGAGGCTATCGGCCCCGGAATGGTCATAGTCCCGGCGGGGTCTTTCCCGAACTGCCTGAAAGTCGCTATGACCGGCGAATGGAATTACTCTGTTCTGATGGGTCCCGATACGGTCTATTCCGGCGGAGGGCAGATAGGCGAAAACTCGATGTGGTTAGCACAGGGCGTCGGTCCAGTTAAATTTTATAATATGGAGATAGATGAAAGCGATACATCGATAGACATTTCCGTGTTAATCGAATACAATCTTACGCGCGTAGCCGAATTCCGGGAGAATCTCCCGGCTGGACTCTCGCTTAAGGTCTCCCCGAACCCGTTCAACTCGGCGTGCGCTATCGTTGCGCCGGCTGGCGCGGAAATCGAGATATTCGATGTGAATGGTCGGCGGATAGACGTCATTGCGAGTAAGCCAGCACCAGACGAAACAATCTTCGGCAACGAAGGTGATTGCCGTGCCCCTCGGGCTCGCAATGATGGAGAACGGGAATATATCTGGCAGCCGGGCGAGGATATAGGTTCCGGCGTTTATCTCGTCCGGGCGAAAACCTATAGCGGTTCGGTTGCTAAACGTATTATTCTTCTAAAATAGGGGCGGTTCGTCGGTCCCCCATCGAAGTCTCATTAAAGAAGCCCGTAGATAAAGCTACTCCTTTACTAATCGGGCTTACGGAAAGGTATAAACGAGGATAACTCGATGAATAGGAAAATAATTTTCGCACCGTTCACAGTTGTATTAGTGGTATTAACTATTTCGGGTTGCGCTAAAGCCCCCCAAATAGACGACCTCACGGCACATCTCGAAAAAGTGGGCTTGACGGTTACTTCGCCCGATTTCGGAGAATTAGGCTCGATATTTTCCAACGCCGGAATAGACCCGACGAAGGATAAAGAAATGGGGTTCGGCTCGAATAAGGTCGTTCTCCGAATGGTCGATATCGACGGTGTATTCGCCGCGATATATCGTTTCGAGAGCGAGAAAAACGCCGAAAAGTTCGGCGACGCGTCCGAAATGGTTCCAATGCCGACCGGCACCGAACAAACGGATGAAGCTCCGAAGATATTCCAGAATAAAAATTTTGTTCTGTTGATATTTCCGGGGTATGCCGGCCCGGAAGAAGACGAGGCTATCGCGCGCATAGAAAACGCGTTCGAGGGTTTCTAACCTAAAATCCCATTCGCGGACATTGGATTATAATAATAGGTTAGCTACCCCGGCTGACGATAGGCGGGTAAACGGTAAATGGACATTACGCAAAGAAAAAGATATCGCAGCGGCGCGAGGTTTATGTCGAAATGGTATCTATCTGTAATCCCGATAGTTTTCATTGCCGTTATGCGTCTATGGAAATGCCATATTGTAAATCGGACAATCTATTCCCTGCAAGGGTCGATAGATAGCTGGAGCGACCTGAAACTCGTCCGAGACGCTATCGACCTGTGTATGATACAGCCGTATTTCTTTTATGCCGTATGTATCGTTATGTTCGTATTCGGTTTTTACCTTGTATTTAACGGAGACCTGAAACTTATTCATTTCTTTCTGCATTTCATAATCTTTTTCGTTTTTACCCTTCCTCTTATGTCTATGGGTATCGGTAGTGAAGACGAACTCAAGAACTGCCCGATACACGTTACCGACCCCGCTATCGAGATTACTTACACAGATTATCTAAAACAGTGGGAGAAAGGGGGGTTTCGTATAAAGGACCGGGACTGATACTTTTCAGAATGAACCAAATCAACCCGATTCGGATTTTTGTCGTTTTCTTTTTCTGTAAAAAGAAATTGACCTTATATGATTACTATTTTATATTGACTTGAAACGAACCTGTGGAGGTTAATCATCAAGATTGCAATGACAGTTTTAGCGGTCAGCACCATACTCCTGGCGTGGGCCGTCTATCGCCTTTTCGAACTGCATACAGCTCTTCAAAAGCAACTAAAAGGATTAGACCTGAAATACAAAGAGGTCATCTATCGCAAGAGTAGAAAAAAGCAGCAAAAACAGAATACGCCAACGATAACAGCACATCTCGGTAAAGACCTCCACGGCAGCGAAGCGGACAGGAGGGATTTTGTCGGCTGGGGCGTTAAAGGCAAACCTATTACAGAAGTTATTTGTCTGGAATGCAGGCAAAAATACCCGTCCTCGAGAACGGTTTGCCCATACTGCGGAACACCGAAACCGCTGGAAACGATAGAACCGTTTTCTGCAACAGAAGAAGCGACCCCAACGCAGTCTCGAATAACGCTGGCGGATATCTCGCCTGAAAAGGTAGAGGAATTAAACGACCATATTCTCGAGGTTTTCAAAATCCTTTCGATGAACCCGAAATTCAACGCTATAAAGCCGAGCGATTCGTCGGAAAGAACCGAAATGGTGATTCATAATATATTGAAGGAATTCGGTCTCGGCAACGGAATGCCCGAATACGGTATCAGCTACGACGTTTTATTCCGGTCGATGAAAAAGCTGGTTCTAAACAAAAACAATGCCGAAGGATTAACATAAACGCTATTTCGCATTTTTTTTCGTTCTTTTCCAACCAACCTTTTTAAACAAGAAAGCATGTGAGAAAAATGAAAAATCTCTTAATAGTAGTGATTATAATTGGAATCGTCGCGCTATTTGTAGGGATTTATTATGCTCTGACGCCGGAAAGCGAAAGTTCGGGGCTACCCGGTTTGACAAGGAATGTCTATGATTTTAAGGCGCTATACGGGGAAATCGTCATAGTTCCCATAGAGGAATTAACCCTTAACGATATGCCACTTATCGAGATATACAAACTCGAGATGGATTCTACCGGCAATCTGGACTACGCAACGCCCTATTGTTTTAATATTTGCGAAGAGCCATGCAATTTCAAGGTTTTGGATGGAGCGTTAGAATATGACGCCTGGGACGACCCGGGCTATTTTCGCGTTGTGGTTATTAAATAATATCATTCGCTTTATCGAAGTTTTAATGTAGTATTATCGCGAAAAGGAAAACCTATTGCAATATATCCTTAAAAAATCTGTTTAACTCGCCTCGTTAATAATCTGCTAAGAAGGAAATAAAAATCGATATCACTATCGCAATACTGGGATTGATGGTAATCGTTCTGACCTGGGCGGTTTATCGTCAAAACCGAGCAATTGCCCAACTTCGCGACGAGCTTTATCGAGAAAATAAACGATTAAACGATGTGCTTTACAAACTGACACGGGGAAAAACGACCGGAAAAAAGCCGGGAAAAACGTCAGTCGTGGATGTGATTGCCGATAGCGGTTCGGAAAAGGAAATCGTGTGCCCGAACTGCAACAGGAAATATTCTTCGATACACGAAAAATGCCCTTTTTGCGGTTGTCCCGCCCCAAATTATAATTTGAAATGGGAATAGCTAAAGGAATGCGGTAAATATTTTCCGCGGTGTATAAATATATACAAATTACAGAAAATTTATCTCCGGGCTTGACATAAACTCTATAAATATGTATATTTTTCCGAAGGATATCGAAAGCGAGGGAGCCACACGTTAAAAAGGTAGCGGTTTGGAAAACTATATTAAAAGGAGATAATTATGGTTCGCCGCTGCCTGGATATAATTATCCTTATTCTTTCCATCCTTCTTCTGGCTTTTCCTACCGACGCTGCCGAATGGACTGTTATGGTCTATATCGGCGCGGATAATAACCTCACAGATTATATTAACGGCGATGTCGATGAGATGGAATCTGCCGGTTCCACCGCCGATGTCAATATCCTGTGCCAGATAGACGGCCTTGAAAGCGGCTGGTATAACGGTTACGACGACTATCTCGGGAACAACTGGGAAACTGTCAGGCGATACCGAATAACATCGGGGAGTTCGAGCAACAACAGTATCGACGGCGGTTTTATCGCCGACCTCGGGGAGCTTAACTCCGAGGACCCGGATGTGCTCCGCGATTTCATTATCTGGGGCGCGGATAATTACCCGGCCAATCGCTATATGCTCATAATCTGGAATCACGGCGGTGGTTGGGCGCGCCCCGGGCCGGGAACTCCACCATTCAAGGCTATCGTCTGGGACGACACCAACGGAAGCGGAGGAGGTATCGGTTTCTCCAACGGCGAATATGCCGGGGCGCTTTACGAGGCCTGCGACCATATCGGCCACAGCCTTTCGATTGTCGGTTTCGATGCCTGCATTGTAGGGCTTCTCGAGGCCGAATATGAATCGATGGGCTATGCCGATTATCACGTTCATTCGGAGGCGAGTATCCCCGGCGACGGCTGGGATTACGAATTTTTGCAGGATTTAGTCGCCGACCCGTATGCCTCCGAGGAAGAAATCGTCAACTGGATTGTCGATGAATACGCCGGAGAATACGGTTCGAGTATCACTCTTTCGGGGTTGCGTCTCGACCACGACCATGTCGATTTTCAGATGGCGGTCAACGATTTCGCGCGCGAGTTGATTTTGGCCGGAGGCAAATCGAACTCGAGTATAACTAACGCAATATCCGCCGCGCAGGATTTCGGGGACGACCTCGTGGATGTCTACGATTTCGCCAACGAGATAGACAGCCGGAATATCGGTGGTTCGGGCAGCGCTTTGGATGTGGCGTCTCAAACGTTGAAAAGCGCTCTCGGTTACCCGCCGGAAATAGTCGGGAAGCCGCTTGTAGCGACATATCAAAGCGGATTTAGCGGCTCGCACGGCGTTATGGCTTATACGCCCACCGGCACGGCATCGAGTTCCTGGGGCAATCTGGATATCGCGGAATGCAATCTGTGGGACGAATTTATAGACGGTTCCACGAGTCTACCGTCGGTGAAACTCGCGTATTGGGGTAATACTCTCGGTAAATATATAGAGACCGGTAGTTCTGTCGATTTATATATCGATGCGAGGAATTTAGGGAGCGGCACTGCGTCGTCGGTTACTGCGACTCTTTCGAGTTACGATTCGCGCGTTAGTATCTCCGGAGGTCCAGCGAATTTCGGGAGTATTCCGGCGGGTGCAATCGCGAGCTCTTCGGTGCCGTTCAACGTAACGATTTCCCCAGCCGCTGCGGAGAGCAGTTTTATTCCGTTCGAGCTTACGTTCAGCACGGGCAAAACGGCTAAATTCGTTCTTACCGCTGTCGGCGAGGTCAACAACCCGCCTTCGGTTACCGTGTTGGCATCCCCATTCGATAACTACCGCGCGATAAATGGGAATCCGGTTTTGACATGGGTCGTAACCTCCGACCCCGATTACGACCCGCTTCATTTCGACGTCCAGTGGGACACCGACCCGGATTTCGGGGGCGCTGCTACTATATCGAGCGATATCAACCCGACCGGATTCGGGCCGTCGGTGCCGAGACTCCCCGGAAGCGGCAATTGCACGTATACAGTAGGCAGTCAGGGCGAGGGCGCTATGATTAACGGCCTGACATACTGGTGGCGTGTCCGCGCAAAGGACGAATACCACTACGGCCCATGGTCTGCATCTCGCTCGATTACCGTTAACAATTCCCTAACCGAATACGATTGGCATCAAACAACAGATAACCAGTTTCTCCGCGATAATATAACGGACCTCGGCGTTTCCGGTAATAAAGTATTTTTACAAGGCTCCGTAACGCTTATAGAGGACGATATGGAGTATGCCTCCGAGTCGGAGGCCTGGGCGGTCTGGAACACTTACGACGGTGGCTCGAACATCGAGGTTACGCTCGAGAACCGGCGGCAGGTTTCCGGGATTTATAGCCTCCGTATCCGCGATAGGAACTCATCTGCTTATGGCGGCGCGTGGCGGACATTTACTCCCGCGACATCCGGCGTAATGCGGGCGTGGGCCAAAATATACGGACCCGATTTCCTCGGCGATATGTCCGAATTCCTCGGTATCCACGACGGCTCGGATTACTCGTCGAGTTTTACCACCGGTCTGATAGTTTATGGCAAAGCTGACACGCTAAAATACTGGGACGGTTCCGGTCATGTGATACACACCTCGATGGATTCTCTGTGGCATTATTATGAGATTGAATTCGATTTAGCCGCTGGGACGAGCGACCTTTATGTCGACGACATCCACCGGGGAACTTTCACCGATAACGGTTTGAGCCAGATAACGATGCTCGCGGTCGGGACAAAACTTCTCGGCAACGCCGCCACAGGAACGGCCTACTGGGACGATTTCGAGTTGATAAGCGCGGAGGATTCGGACAGTGGCGTGATTGTCGGTCAACCTGTGGCTTTCGACTGGCATCCGGTGGGCGAAGAAAGCTGGGGTTACGCCAGATGGACACAGAATACCGGAGATTCGATTAAAATCACGGTTCAGTATAAAACCGGCGGCGGATGGACATACTATACATCCGCTTTTACGACCGGAACCGAAGGGATAATCGATATTGACGAACTCGCCGCCGCCGATTCGGTTCGACTGGTCGGCGTTCTGTATAAGCCGGTGTCCGGGCCGCTGCCCGTTCTATACGATTGGACAGTGGATTGGAACGCGGGTTCTGTGGGCGCAAACGAGTATTCCTATATACCCCGGGCTTTACATATTTATCCGAATTATCCCAATCCGTTTAACGCGGCTACGGAAATCACCTATGAAACGCCCGAAAACAACCCGGTGCAGCTAATTATCTATAATATCAAAGGAGAGGTAGTTTTCAGGGACGACTCCTATCGCGCGGCGGGTATTCATCATTTTCTGTTCGATGCTTCCGAACTGCCGACCGGGACCTATTTCTGCCGCATTCACACGGCTGGCAAAACCGCGGAACGCAAAATTCTTCTGCTGAAATAATAAGAAGGGTTAGTTGCAATATCCGGGGCACGATTGCTCGTGTCCTTTTTTCTTTTGGATAATCGGAATTCATTTAATATTACTGGAGTAAATCCAATACTATAATGGAGGAGCAATGACCACCGACGAGAAACGCCGTATATATAACGAGTTGTTACCGGAAATCGAATCGACGCTCGCGGAATGCCCCGATTTAATTAGCGGAATGGCTACTGTCGCGTGTATTCTTCATCACGCTTTCCGACAGTTTTTCTGGACGGGGTTCTACCGGGTAGTCGAGCCTGGACTCCTCGCCGCCGGACCGTATCAAGGAACGCTGGCATGCCTGACTATCACGTTTGAACGCGGTGTTTGCGGTTTCTGCGCGACTACCGGGGAAACCATAATAGTCGATGATGTGAGCAAATTCGAGGGTTATATCGCGTGTGACAGTCGGACATCGAGCGAGATAGTCGTGCCTGTAAAAGGCAAAACCGGCGAGCTTCTGGGCGTCCTCGATATCGATTCGACCGAACTTATGGCTTTCGATATGATAGACGCCGAATTCCTGGAAAAAGTTTGCAGGACGCTTGGAGAATGCGCTTGAGCGCGCAGGATTCTATCCCTCCCTTATTTTATACCTGAGTAGCGCACCCACCCCACCACTTTTTGCGATAATGTCGTTTCCTTGCGGGATAAATTCGACGTGCGCGGAAATTGTCTCTGCGAGGCTCGATAATTCCTCGGCCAGTTCTGGCTCGATGTCCTTTTCGATTATCAGCGTATCCACCTGACCGAGTTTCAAAGCCGAAATAGTATTTTCTATGCCCGCAACAGCGAGTCCTTTACGCCTGTATTCTGCGATGAAGCGCTCTAATAGAGCCGTCTCCTGCCGACGTTCCGCTTCGACCAGTATCGGTGCTATTTTTCGGACGAACTCGTCGTCTCTAGCGTCCAGGTCCCAGCTTATCTTGTCGATTATAGCTTCCCGCCCCCGTTTCGCGAGCTCGGTTTCGACAGCCTTG
>QNEE01000121.1 GCA_003645085.1 bacterium
GCGTATGTCGGCCAATCCTTTTCGATTCGCCACGTTTCTTCGAGAACGTGTTCGTCCGGGTCGAAATCGTCGTAGACGCGTAGGCCTTCCGCCTCGAAACTGGCCTCGAACTGCTGCCGGAAATAGCGCGGGTCGAGCTGACGGCGCGCGCGGTCGATTTCCAGTGGGTCGATTAACGGATTGTCCGAGGTTTTCGCGATTACGACCTCGCTATCGGGGTCGGACTCCCATTTTCGGACGAGTTCCCAGACCCAGTTTCGCCCGCGCGGGGTCGTTGTCAAAAATCCCGGGCCGCCGGTGGAGATTGTCCGGTTGACGAGGACCTCCCAGACGCGACGTGGTAACTGCGCGGCCTCGTCGAGGTGGAACCAGTCGAGCGTAAGACCCATCAGCCTTTCGGGATTGTCCCCGCTGCGGAAGAGTATTTTGCTGCCATTCGAGAGCGTCATCTCGCCGACCGAGGCGTTCCACTTGATAATCCGCTCCGCGGCGAGTTCGGCATATTGCGGGACGAGGACATCACGGGCCATCGCCGCTGTCGGTGCGACCGCCGCGCCCGTCGTCGGGAGAAGAAGCGCGCGTTTTATCGCTTTGACTGCGCCGGCGTATGTTTTTCCGCTGCGGACGCCGCCGATTAAGCCGGAATATCGCGCTCTCGACATCGCGAATCTCTTTTGATACTCGAAAAGCTCCGGCTCGAAAGGCGCAGGGGCCGCCGGTATTATCCCGCCGATATCGACAGTAACCTTTTTCAGAACATCGGCGGCTTTTTTAAGGTCGTCCAGGTCGAAATCGGGCTTCCTTATTATACTCTCCATCCGCGATTTTACCGCAGCGACGATATCGTCAGACTCGCGTTCGTCGGGGCTTTCTACCAATTCGAATTTCAGTCCGGTTTGTGTAGCTTTCGGCATCGGTTTCCTTTATAT
This sequence comes from bacterium, assembly GCA_003645085.1. Lineage (GTDB taxonomy): Bacteria > UBP14 > UBA6098 > UBA6098 > UBA6098 > QNEE01. Next base: position 930 of record QNEE01000121.1, read on the forward strand.
AAAGTTGCCAAAGGACAAAAAAACGGTATTCTATCCCGCCTGCGCCGCGATTATAAACCCGCCCTATGATTTCGCAATACTTCTTGTGCGATTTGCATAAAGAAATTGAATATAGACCGACCGGGAAGATTGCGGTTGCCGCCTTTATGTTTTTTTAACTTGACAATAACTTGACAATAACATAAACTTACGGCGTGTATCTGTCCAGTGGGAGACCACCCACCCTCAATAGTCGAATAAACACCGTCGATATAATTAGTATGACCCCACCAATAGCTGAATACTCACCATTCGCCGTTATGACGTTATTCGTGCCACCGCCAATAACCGAATAATCACCACTGGTTATGAGGGTTTCCTCTACCGTTCGTTATTGTTCCTGTTTTTATTATTTACCAATTATTGCTTCAATATAGTAATGCGGGTTTGCCAGTTATTTGTCAAATTAGGATACGGGAACGCGGGATAATACCGGGTGAAATAATCAAAAATTCGCCGCCATCATTTTCCCTTTGACAAATCGATACTAATAGCTTATAATCGCAAATCTTGAACTTGATTATCGGAGGTTACGGTTTTACCGATGTAACGCATTTAAGGAGGATATATGCGCGGTGCGCAGGCATGGAGACTCACTATTACCGTGGTTCTCCTGATACTTTCACTTTATTTTTTATATCCGACCCTCAGGTTGAACCTGATGTCGGAGGAAGCAAAAATAGACCGTCCCGACCTTGTCGAGAGCCTCTCGGAGAAAGGTATCAAACTCGGTCTCGACCTTCAGGGCGGAATGCATCTGCTTCTCGAACCGGATATGGTCTCGATGCTTTCTAGCAAGGCAACGAAACGGGACAACGAATTTATTCTGGCTCTTGAAGAGACGGAACGGCTCGCCGATAAGCAGGACCGAGATTTTACGGAGGTTCTGCCGTCGACTTTCCGCCGGAAAGGACTTAAATTAACGGATTATTTTGCCAATATCGGCGGCAGCGACGACGAAATAGTGAACGCGATATCGAAAGAACGCGCGGACGCTATCGACGGTGCACTCGAGGTTGTCCGCAGCCGTGTGGACCAATTCGGTGTGGCCGAGCCGATAATCCAAAAAGCCGCCAGCGACCGGATAATTGTCGAACTTCCGGGTATCCAGGATGCCCAGCGGGCGCGCGAGCTAATCAAAGAAACTGCGATACTCAAGTTCCAGCTTCTTTGTATGGATAAAGAGGTCGAAAATTTCGTCGAGGATGTCGATAAGGTTCTCCGCGAGAATCCAGAATTGCTTAAGCTAGCTTACAGTGAGGAATTGCCTGAAAATATCGAGGAGGAGCCCGAAACACCGGCGGAAACCACAGTAATCGATTCGGCTGTCGAAGCGGATGTCGGTATGACTACGGCGGAGGCGGATACTGCCCTCCCGGAAAGCGTTTCGGAAGATGTCAGTATGAGCGATATAATGGCCGAGGACGAGGAAGTAGCAGCAGAAGAGACCGCCGAGGAAGAAACGCCCAAAGAGGAAGAGGTTACCACGGCCGCTTTATTCGAGACCGATAGCGGCGTGCCACCAGAGGAGTTGCCGTTCGGAGAGGAAACAGAAACGGTTAGCAGACCGTTCAGCAGCCTTGTCGAAATCGAAGGGGACGTAATACTGGTTCCAAGGGCCGAATTCGAGGTTGTCGACAGGATAATACAAATTCCTAAGGTCCGCGAGAAACTGCGGAAAACCGAGCTTATCTGGGGAGCGCGCGACGAGGTTATCCGCGGGATTACATACCGTTTTCTCTATCTTCTCAATGATGAAGTTCTGCTTACGGGCGACCATGTAGAAAAGGCAAATTTCGGTTTCGGCAGTGGCACCGACCCGAGGTCGGCCGGGAAACCGGTTGTAAATCTAAGTTTCGACTCCGAAGGGAGTCGCAAATTCGGGCGAATCACCGGTGGGAATATCGGCCGCAGATTGGCTATTATACTCAATGATAGAGTCTACACCGCGCCGAATATAAAAACGAAGATAACATCGGACGCGCAAATAACCGGAATTCCAACTCTCGAAGAGGCCAAGATGATAAGCATCGTCCTTCGCGCGGGTTCGCTTCCGGTTCCATTGAATATCAAAAGCGAAAGAACGGTCGGGCCGTCGCTTGGCGAGGATTCTATTCGAATGGGGGTAATGGCGACGGTTATCGGAGCGCTCGTAGTAGCGCTTTTTATGATAGTCTATTACAAGGCCGCCGGGGTTATCGCCGATTTCGCGTTGATATTAAACCTTATCGCACTTATGGCGGGAATGGCTGCGTTCCGTGCTACATTGACGCTGCCGGGTATCGCTGGTATCATACTAACTATCGGAATGGCGGTCGATGCCAATGTGCTGATATTCGAGCGTATCAGGGAGGAACTCAAAGCGGGTAAAACCGTCCGTGCCGCTATCGATGCTGGCTACTCACGCGCGTTCAGGACTATTGTCGATGCGAATATTACTACTTTGATTACGGCCGCGATATTATATAATTTCGGCACGGGGCCGGTGAAAGGTTTCGCGGTAACGCTGTTTATGGGCATCGTAATAAGTATGATAACCGCGATAGTCGTAACGAGATTCATATTCGAGTTTATAACTGCGCGACGGCAGGTCGAAGCCCTATCGATATAGGGACAAAGGAGAATAGCTATGCAATTCCTTGCAAATACAAACTGGAATTTTTTGGGGAAAAAGAAGATAGCTTTCGCTATCAGCGGGTTATTGATACTGGCGAGTGTAGTGGCCATTATTATCAACAAAGGGCCTATATATAATATCGATTTCAAAGGGGGACAAGTCCTCGAAATAGGCTTCGGTTCTGTGGTAGATATTGGCAAGGTCCGAGATATTGTCGAGGCAACCGGGATAAAGGACGCCGAAATTCAATCTATCGGCGATGGCAGTGTAGTGCTATTTCGTGTTCCCGCCGATGTCGAACTCGAGAGCGGAATCAGCGTTACGGACGCTATTACGGAGCAATTGAAAACCGAGTTCGGCGAGGAATCACTGAACCTTAGGCGCCAGGAGATAGTCGGCCCGAAGGTTTCGAACGAACTCCGGAAACAAGCGCTATGGGCTACACTTATCGCTCTCGTTGGGATTCTAATTTATGTCAGCATTCGATTCAAATTCAGGTTTGGAATCGCAGCCGTAATAGCTCTTTTCCACGATGTGATTATTACTATCGGTATATTTACTATTTTGGGCCGGGAGTTCTCGCTTCCGGTCGTGGCAGCAATACTGACTATCGTGGGATATTCTATTAACGATACAATCGTAATTTCCGACCGAATCCGCGAAAATATACGTATCCTATACCGTGAGAAATTCGAGGATTTAGTGAACCGCTCACTGAACCAGACTATCAGCAGGACGATTATCACGAGTCTTGTAGTATTGATAGTCCTTCTCTGCATATTTTTCTTTGGAGGACCGGTAATCCACGATTTTTCTCTTGCGTTGATAATCGGTGTAATCATCGGAACCTATAGCTCGGTTTATGTCGTCAGCCCGATTGTCGTGGCGTGGGAGCACGCCTCCCCCAAAAAGGTCGGCGGAAAGAGGTAAATAATGGAATACGAAGCTATATCGTCAGCCGCTAGAGTCAAGGGCAACGCGATGCTCGCTATCGTCAACGGCATAATGCATCGCGACCTCGCGCTGGAAATACTTGCAAAACACGGTATCACCGATATCGACCCCGATGAATGGTATCCCGAGCAAAGCTGGCTGGACGCTTTCGCCGAGATAGGCGCCGACCTCGGTGACGCAGCGCTTTATGCAATCGGCCGCGCGATTCCGCAGGTGATAGACATCCCGGACGATATTAACAGCGCAATAGAAGCTATCGAGCGATTGGACGAGGTATATCAAAGCCACCATAAAGGACTTTCGGGTGCGTATGTTGTCGAGATTACGGGTGAAAGTAGTGCCCGCATAATTAGTAAAAATCCTCGCCCCTGCGCTTATGATATGGGTTTTATCACGGCCTATATCGAGATGTTTAACGGTGGGAAAACGGTGTCGATTGAGCATGAAGACGAGTTACGTTGTCGCAAACACCGTTGCGCGGATTGCTCGTATATTGTAAACTGGTAGAACCGGATTTTTCCGATTACCACAAAACAGGCTGCCACGATTTTTACAGGTTCGAGAAGGCATCTTAAACACATTGTTTTCGAATACAAAAATACGCTGCTGTGAGCAACTCAAATCGCAACTCCCGGAAATCAAATAGGAAAATTGACAATCGCAGAATGCGTTGCCTCTTGTGCTTGCCGGTGGGCGATAGAGTAGATTATTTAGCTGATTATCCGCCTTTGTGCACCCAGATATCCCCGGCTTCATTGCAGCGAAGTTCAATATGCTCGAGGGTCGGGTCATAGCCAGGGGCACCTTTCTTTTTGCATTTGGCTTTGATTATAAACACCGATTCGCGACCCTCTTCCTTGAATTCATACTTGAACCTCGAAACACCCGACAAGGGGCTAAAACCTATCTCGGGGTAACCGTCTCTACCAATATCATTTCTACGAGGAGGGTATTTCCCATGTTCATTATAATATGTCTGGCAACAAGTCCAAATATTTTTAAGCACAATTCTTGCCTCGGCGATCTTAGCCTTCTTCGCTGCCCGAGAATAGCGGTTTATGGCTAATGCAGCCAATATGCCGATAATAACCACCACTATCATCAGTTCGATGAGAGTAAAACCGTTTACTTTTCGTTGGCATAGCACAAAATTAAATGAAGCAAATTTCTTGCCGTTGTAAGATGGCGTAGTATCGCTGTTAGCGGAAGGAAAGTAGGAGTGGAAGTATAGTGTTTTGCAAAATGCAATTATAAGTGGAGAATATATATCCTAAAAAAGACGATTGGATAGACAAAACAATATGCGCACCCGAAGCGCCAGCCCTTTTTATTTGACAAAACCCGTCAAATTTGCTTTATTATAAATGTCAGAAGAAAACCATAATGCAGAAACGAATCCGCGCAGCGGTTGAGCACGACTGCCTCCGGGGCTTGCCGGCTCCGCGCTCTCTGCGCACTCGGCTCGACTGAACTTGTCGGAGTCTGCGGTGAAATTATGAATATTATCATCGAAAACGGACAAGTCGTTATCGAACTCACGGAACTCGAATTCGAGGCGTTCGAGACGATGTTCGCCAATCTGAACGACAAACACACGGTCTTTGTCGAGGGCGTGGATTTCCCCGGCAACTCGATACACAACGGCGCGTTCTCCGTGAATATCCTGCCGATGCACCTCTGCCGCACTATCGGCGAGGCCTGCGCGGTCGAGCAGGCAGGGCCGCTCGATTTGCTCTCGCTCTATCCATTCTGGAAATACGGGTCGGCACGGGCCGACAGCCGGTTGTTGCCCAAAACCGGACAAGGCAGTTTTGGGAATATAGAAGGCTCTATAAGGAAAGAGACTTTATTTTGATAATGATAATTTTCGATCTCGGAAGCGAATCCGCCTAAGGCGGTTGAGCACGTCAGCTCCGGCCTTGCCGGTGCGCGTGGGCGATGGAAGAATTATTCCATTGCGAGGCCTGGTGCGATACAGCGGACGCTCTCGACGCCGGCACGGTGCAGGCGCTCGGACTCTCGCGCCCGGATTTCGTGTGCACATTCGACGACGGCAGTTTCGGCTTTTTCGAGGCGAAGGGCACTACGACCGGACGCGGCACAGCCAACTCGCAGGCGGACACGGGCAAGAAACAGACAGCGAACCTCGAACCTACCGGCGGCACGGTTAAGGTAAGATGCTGCACCGCGGTAAGCCTCGAAAAGGACTCGGCGAACCGCAACACGCGCCTTTTGCTACTCGACCCTCCGGCAGCGGCGGACGCAATACCGGTGAACCTCTCCCGCGAGCGGATTTTACAGGCTGCCCGCGCACGCGCCTACCGCGAAACCCTTTTCGGCGACATAGTAACCCTATTTAAGCACGGTGGCAAAACCCTGACCCTCGCACGCAAACCCTATCTAAAGGATAAGGGGCATGGCTGGCTCGAAATTGAATAGGCGGAGCGCGGAGAGCGGAGTGCGGAGCGCCCTCTGCCCTCTGCTCTTTGCTCTCTGCGGCTTACCCGCGAAGAAAAGAAGCACGGATGGCTTATGATTGCGGCTTGATAACGGGCGAGCGATGAATTAGATTAATAGTAGGAATAACAATCTACCGGAGATAATTATGGGAACTATGCTGGACGAAAAGAAACTCCATAACCTTCTGAAAAGGTCGATTCGGGAGGTTATCGAATCGGAATTCGAACGCGAGATAAAGCCGAGGTTAAACGAAATCGACAGGATACTCGAAATACTCGAAGACGGCGTTCTCGCGCAAATAGCCGCCGGGCGGTTCATCGAGATTGAAGAAGGGACGGCGACGGTTTCGCTCGAAAATATGGAAAAGAAGTATGCCGTATAGGGTCGAGTTTCATCCGAAGGTCGATAAGGATTTCGCGCGGATACAGCCGGGCGATGTCCGGCGGACACTCGCGGCAATCAAGGAGAAACTCATTGCAGACCCGTTAAGCACGGGAACGCCTTTACACGGCCAATTAAGCGGGTTGTATAAAATGCGGGTTGGGGATTATAGGATTATCTATTGTAAAAGAAGATATTGTGTTCATTCTGGTTGTAGCTCAGCGCGGCATGGTTTATGAACTCGCAAGGCGACGAAAATTCCTTGATTAAAACGAATTTAAATATTAAATTGGTTGCCGAGGCCGCGATAATGATGCGCACGCCCGTAGGGGCGTCCCTTGTGGGCGCCCGCGAACGGGAGGGCACAAGGCCCTCCCCTACGGAAGGCATAACCGAAACGATATTTCGCGGGCCGACGGCACAGATACAGCTAACCCGCGAAGAATACCGCGAAGAAAAGAAGCACGGATGGCTCGAAATCGAATAGGAGCAAATATGCCCGATAAACCGACCATAGAAGAGATAATACACGGTAGCAAGCACTCGATTAAGCTCTTCTCCAAGTCTGAGGTAAGCAATTTGGAGAAGGATTTATACATGAACGAGAAGGGGAAGCCCTATTTCAAGGGTGTGCCCGGTGATCGCGATAGACCCGCAAAACCCGAAGAAGTTGTTCGCCAACTTTTCGCCAGAAGGTTAAATAAACATTATGGCTATCCATGGGAAAGAATAAAAATCGAGAAAAACATCGTTTTCGGTTCAGATTATACTTCTAATCGTGCAGATATAGTTGTTATGGACAAAGAAAATAAAGAGGCATACATAATCGTCGAATGCAAAAAGCCAAAAAGAAGCGATGGTCGAGAACAATTAAAATCATACTGCAATGCCGAAGGTTCGCCTATCGGAGTATGGACAAATGGTTCAGAATTGTTAATTCTCTATAGGGAAGACCCAAACACTTATCAAAGTCTTTCCAGAATACCGACCATTGACCAGAGCCTTGCCGATGTTCTCGGCGAATCGTGGAC
>QNEE01000122.1 GCA_003645085.1 bacterium
GCTACCGGTTTTCCGGGCAAGCACGGCAAGGGAACTCACGAGTTAAAAGGGGTTCTCGGCAAAATCGACATTATCACTACTACGCTCGGCAAAGCTCTCGGCGGAGCCTCCGGCGGGTGCGTTTCCGGGCGCAAAGAGATAGTCGAGATGTGCCGCCAGCGCGCGAGGCCATATCTATTCAGCAACGCGATGCCACCAGTGGTAGTCGCCGCCGCGAATAAAGTAATGGACATAATAATGACCACTACCGAACGCCGCGATAAGCTCGAAGCGAATACGAAATTCTGGCGCAAGGGCCTCGAGGATGCCGGTTTCGACCTAGTCCCCGGCAATACCCCGATAGTTCCGATAATGCTTTATAACGCGAAGCTCGCTCAGGATATCTCTCGCGACCTTTACGACCTCGGTATTTACGCTATCGGGTTCTTTTTCCCGGTGGTTCCGAAAGGCAAGGCGCGTATCCGCACGCAAATCTCCGCCGGCCACGAGATGCATCATCTCGAAAAGGCGCTCGACGCTTTTATTAAAGTCGGCAAAAAATACGAGATTCTCGGCCTCGGGAAAAAAGAGATTATCGAAAAATACGGAATGTGAAGAGTTAAGAGTAAAAAGTTGAGATTGCTGATTTTTATCTTCCGAAACAGTTTCATATAATTTAGATTGTCCTCACAATGAATTAGATAAGGAGGACAATGTGAAAGCAAACCCAAAAATACAAAATTCGAGACCGCTGAAAAACGCCTGATGGGAATAAAATAGAGAATATAGAAGTTAGAAGTCAGAATGCAGAATCCCCTCGCTATCCTTTAATTAGAGGGGGTAAATGATGTGTTGTCTCCTATCTTCTATCTTCTGAATCCTTCGTTTTTTGGGGGAAAATCAGCAATCTCAAATAAGGATGGGTTTTCTCGTATTTGGCCGTTAATAACGGCGTTGAAAACATCGAAGCATTTATTAGATTAACCGAAATTCGACATTGGAACCTACACGAAAACCCCGTCGTTTTTGGGTGGGGTGAGGCAACTATTCACTCTTCACTCTTAACTTTTAACTTTTGGGGCGCTTTAATATAAAGCGCCCCAAATTCTACTTGACTTTTATTATTCGAACTTATATTTTCGAACGTTAATTGATGGTTATATTAGGGGAAATATATAAATCTTCAAGAGTATTAACAACTTACCCGGAATAAAGAAAGATTAAAAATACGCCAAAGGAGATAATATGACACGAAAGGGAGCATGTCTCCTCTGCGGTGTGCTTGTCCTTGCGATGTCCGTTTTCGGCGCTGGAGACGATTATCACGCGCGAAAACTGGCTATGGTCGGGCGAAGCCCCACTAAAACGTATACGACGATAAGCAACGACTCGATAGCCATCCATATCGATACCGAAACGGGGCAATTCAATCTCGGAACACTGCCCGATTCGACGACATTGATATTCGCTTTTCCTTCTGGCCCCGGAACGTCGAATACGGTTTTCAATATCGACAACACCTCGACCTGCGACTACGTCAACGAGACCTGGGCGTCGTTCGCCGACCCGATTATGGATTATGCGTCGATAACCTTCCCTTTTACACTTTTTCCCGCATCCGGCGGTAGTTCTTACGTCGAAGGCGGTTGGGTCGTCGATAACGTCCGTTTCATGCAAAAAATATATCCGGTCTATCTCGAGCGCCCCGACGGCAAGATTGCAGGAAGTTGCTATATCGAATATCGTGTCGCCAACCTCGACGCCACCGCTCATCAGGTTGGTGTTCGTTTGCAGATGGATACTATGATAGACGACAACGACGCTGCTCGTGTCGCGACGATTTTCGGATATAACAACTACGAACAGGTTTTTATAGCCCCCGATATTCCCGGGGTTTATTCGGCATTCAGGGATACGCTTCCCGACGGCAACCCCGACCCGGCATCGCTCAAAGCGACCGGCTATCTTTCGCCGAGTCCGCTGGTTCCGGAAGCCGTTACGCCGGATAGGTTCGCCCTAGGCAGTTGGCCCGATTTTACAAGCCTCGAACCGTGGTATTTTACCACGGCGGGAGGAGAATACTGGGATAGCGCGGTTCTTATTTGGTGGGAGGACTACCTCGCCCCGGGCGATAGCGTTATCTATGGGACTTACTATGGTATCGGGTTACCTGATTATACACCGCCGGTCGCTACGCCGCTGGTTCCTGCCGAAGATATCTGGACAGCCTGTGCGAACACCGATATCGCTCTGAGAATAGAGGACGACGAGATAGTGAACGAGTCCTCTATCGAACTCGAAGTTAACGGCGAAACCTATACAACCACCGATGATGAGCTTAATTGGGTGGCCATGTCGGATATGCTCGTTTTCACGCCGGCGGTCCCATTCGCTAATAACAGCACGGTCGATGTTTCTCTTCTGACTGTCGCCGATATGGAGGGCAACGCGTTGGAGGAGCCGGTTTCGTGGAGTTTCAAAGTCGACGACGAGGGCGCCGCCGTTACCGATATGCATCCTAACGGCGGACTCGCGCCGCTTCTGCCGACGCTGACCTGCAAAATCTTCGACGACGAAACGGGTATAGATGAATCGACAATCGAGATAATGGTGGACGGAATAACCTATTATTATCCGATGGCCGGAATGACCTACGATTCCGTGTCGGGCGATTTCGAGTTCGACCTCGCCGCCGCCGGTTTGCCTCCATTCCCGATGGGGCACACGGTCGAGGTTCAGGTTACCCGCGCCGACGACAGAGTCGATACCTGCGGACCGCACGCGCCTCAACCGCATACCTGGAGCTTTGTAACGTCGACACCGCCGGTGCCGATACTGCTGATGCCCGGCGATGGCGATACGACAACCTGCGAGGACCAGAAAATAAGAATACATCTATCCGGCGGTAGCGGTATCGATTCGTCGAGTATTGTCCTCTGGATAGACTCCGACAGCTTTACTCTGGACGACCCCTCTCTTATACTCTTGCCAAACGACACCCTTTTTTATGACCCAAGTGCGGCGTTTACATATCCGACCGGCGAGGTTACAATCCGCCTTAATCCTGTTTCGGATACTCTCGGCGCGGCTTCGGATACGGCGGAATGGCATTTCTGGGTTGACCTTTTACCACCGGTTATGAGCAACGAGTCGCCGACAAGCCCGCCGGATGTCGCTACGTTTAATTTCGATATATCGATGGACATCACCGACAATATGCTCCCCATCGATGTCGACAGCATCCGTGTGGAGATAATCAACAACAACAACCGCGATACTACTGTTGTTCTGTCCAGCGACCCGTTCACAACCTGGGCCGACCCGACTTTCAGTTTTCCGGCCAACCAGACCGGCGTTTCGTTTAACGACGGGGAGGACGTCATCGTGCGACTGCTCGTGCGAGATTTACCCCCGGCAACATCGGATTGCGCGGGGAATAAACTCGACACGTCGTTTACGTTCACGATAGCCGAAACACCCTGTAAAAGGTCGCCGAACCCGATTACTCCGGGTGTAAGCCCCGGTAAAAACGACGAGGTTGTGTTCGAATTCCCCAATATGCGCAAAACCGATTTGGAAGTTCATATATATATCTACGATTTGAGGAATAATCTGGTCGCCGATATCGACCGTCGCAGGTCGGGCGAATGGCGTTGGGACGGTAAAGACCAGGCTAAGAACGACGTCGCGCAAGGCACATATATATACCTCATCAAGGCGGGTGACGAGACGGCGTGCACCGGGACCATAAGCATCGCTCGATAGGAGGAAATATAATGAGACCGAAAAATACTCTGATAACAGCGATAGCGGTGGTCTTTGTTGTAACCTTTTCCGCCGCTCAGGTCGACCAGATGGGCGCTCGTCCGCTCGGAGCGGGAGGAGCATATACAGCGCTTTCACGCGACGGTAACGCACCGGTCTGGAATCCCGCCGCAATGGAGTCGTATCGTAATTTAGCGTTCACGGGAACTTATTCCCGTCTGTATCTCGGAGTGGATGACGACGGCCTCAACGAAGGCTTCGTCGGATTCGTGAACCACCTCGGGCTTTACGGTCAGTATGGCAGTTACGGCATCTCGTTCTCGCAATTTTTTGCGAATGTCTATAGCCAGATGCACGTTACCGTCGGCTACGCCAAACGGCTTTACGGCACCGCCGAAGGTCCGCATATAGCGGTCGGCGCTAACGTCAAACTGATTCGCAGCGCTTTCAACGAGGCCGAATTTACCGAAGATTTCGACCAGACCGACGAGGTATTCAGCTCCGGCTATAACAGTATGACCTATTCCGCCGACGCCGGCTTGATTATCCGTCCGGCAAGGTGGCTTTCGATAGGTGCGGTCGCGAAAGACGTTCTCCAACCGGATATCTCCATTTCCGGTTCCGGCGGCGATATAGACAAAGAACCGATTACTATTCGCGGGGGATTAGCACTGCATTTCAAGGGGTTCAATCCTACGTTCGATATCGAATACCGTATGCGCGATATTAACGGCGACCCCGATATGAAATTCCACGCCGGGTTGGAAAAATGGTTCGGTCGGGCTTTCGCTCTGCGCGGCGGATTAAACCGCGACGAGGCCGCTCTCGGGCTTTCCTATATGCACATCGGCGAACGGTTCGGTTGGGGCCTCGATTATGCCGTTTTGTATCCGGCACTAAACGAGATGAGTAGCGAGTTTTTCACGACCCATAAGGTCGCTATCAATTTAAGGCTCGACCCGCCGCCTCCGCCGATTCGCGACCTCGAACTCGTCGATGCGACCGTCGAGATTACACCGTCGCGAAGCGTAATCCGCGATGAAATCGAAATTCGGGCGGTAGTCGAGAACCGTGGCGAGATGGACGAAACAGGCGTTCCGGTGTCGGTCTATTACAAAGACGATATGGGCGTTTGGCTGCTCGCCGTCCCCGTCGAAAAACATAACTTCGAGGTCGCCGAACGCAAGCAGTTAAGCTGGAAATGGTCGCCCCCTGCGAGAGGGCATTACACGATATTCGTCGCCGTCGACGATAAGGGCAAAAAGATACCGGATATCAGCGGCAAAGTTCCCGAAGAAGACGAGGAGAACAATGTCGGCATCGGCGAATGCGACGTTTTCCTGACGCCGGAAGGTATGATAAACCCGCGCGACAGCAAGCTCACCGTAAGCAAACTCACGCTGTATCAGGAAGAAGAACCGATAATACCCATCGTATTTTTCGAGGAAAACGCGAGCGATGTCGCCCCGCGTTATAACGATATGCTCCAAACGGTCGCCGACCGGCTGAACGAGAACCCCGACGTGATGATATACATTCGCGGTTACTACGACGAAGCCTCCGAGCAGTCTGAAAAACCCGAACAACTGGCGCTCGCCCGCGGGCGTGCGGTCGGCAACAAGCTTATTGGATTTGGCGCTCCAAGAGACCGTGTTACGGTCGTCGAGTCCGGCTATTACGCTGGAAAATCGAGAGCCGGCGTGGTCGAAAACCAGTTTATCCAGCGCGACAAAAAACTTATGTCAGCAGAAAACCGACGCGCGGAGCTTTCGGCCTGGTTCCCCGAGGGCAAGGATTTCCTCGGCGAAATACCGATTTCCGGAAAAACACTCGGCGCCGATGGCGTAAACGCGCTAAGCCCGTTTGTCGCCCGGATGGAAGGCCTTCTTAATTCGAATCCTGAAGTAATTATCCTTGTCGAGAGTTATTACAATGTCGATACTCCCGAAGAAGCCGACCTCGCGTTCGCAAAGTCCGCGGCGGTGGGACGCTATATCCGTAAGCAACTAGGCGAGGATTTCGAGAGCCGAATAAGGATACACTCGAGTTTCGAAACCGAAACCGACCCGGACAGAGTTCTCGTGTTCCCCAACTCAGAAGGCGTAATATGGCGTCCTAAGGTTGGAGACCGTGTGTTCACCGACTATCTTGTCGAGAGCCGTGAGGAGAACCTCGTTCAGGTCGAGGCTTCGGTCGATGCAGGTGTGGACAGTTTCGGCGTCGTAATCGTCAACGATAAGGGGGAGGTCGTCCGTATGCTCGCCGCCGGAAAGGGTGAAATACCCTCCGGACTCGCATGGGATTGGCGTGATAATGCCGGCGAACTCCTCGATTTCGACCACACCTATTTCGCGCGCCTCGATATCCGCGATAAGATGGGCGAAACCTTCCTGACATATTCAGATACGATGGAGATTAAGGTTTCCAAGCAGTCCAAGCGAATAGAGAGCCTCGTTATTATATTGTTTATGTTCGACGAGGAAACGCCCGCGTCGAAATTCCTGGAAAGCCGGGTCGAATATGTCGCGCGGAGGTTTATAGCACGCGCCAAACGCACCGACCAGGAGGTTATGGCGATAGTAACCGGTCACGCCGATTCTATCGGCCCCGAATACGCCAATATAGCACTATCGAAAGAGCGTGCGAACAGGGAGATTCAGAAACTCAGGCTTTATATGATGTATCTTCTGGAGATGGATACCCAGGCGCAGCTCGATAACTGGCTAAAAGAGCATAACGTTACGCTGAAAGCGAAAGGACTCGGCGAATCCGACCCGTATGAGATTCTCCGCTGGACGGGCGACACGGTCGAACGCGTCCGACTCGGCAGCAACGAAACGCCCGAGGGCCGTACTGTCAACCGCCGCGTCCTGCTCGAAATCGAAACGACACGCGGCCCCGATTAAGTTCGGGACATCGCTAATTCCGAAGGGGCGATTCACGAATCGCCCCTTTTTTATCTTGGCAATATTAGTTTTTATTCGTCGGTAGGGGCGGACATATTTATCCGCCCGTTTATCTTTTGAAAAATTTTTCTTGCAAAAAAAGATTCTACTGGAATAGAGATGTGGGATAGGACATTTGGGGGTTATTGTGGCAGTTGGGATGTGGATATCCGCCAGACTTATGACGGCGGTTATATAATAGCAAGTAGCCTGGCCGGAGCCGAACATACTTTTGGACGCAATTATTATATCATCAAAACCGACTCCCTCGGCTATTCTGCAATCGAAGATGCGAACACTGGGTCTAAACCCGAAGCGCTATCTATCAGCGCATACCCTAACCCCTTCAATTCGGCGGTAAGGATTACCGTAGGGGCAATTCGAGAATCGCCCCTACAAATCGAGATATTCGATATAAACGGCAGAATGGTAGCCGATATCCCACTAACAGAAAGCGAGTCGGCGAAGCTGTCGAGTATGAACGCCTCCGGCGCGTACCGGTGAATACCCGATAAATCACTCGGCTCTGGGGTTTTCCTCGTTCGCGCAAAATCCGGCGATAAATCTACGACAACGAAAATCGTCTACCTTAGATAACAGAAAACTAACGTTTCTCCCTCTCCTCAAAAAATCTCTCCACATCCGGTCGGAAACTACGGCATACTATCTCGACGTGCCTTAGATACGGCTCCTTTTTTATAACCGGCGCGAACACCGCGCCATCAACAATATAGAGCCTTTTTTTATCCGGGTCGGAAAAAACGTAAGAGACTATCGGCCCGCCCAATTTATTCCGATTGTTTTCCCACAGCGCGCGGATTTCGACCGCCGGTCGTCCGCCGATATAAGTCCCTGTTGTCTCCGGTGTGTAATGCGGCGAGACCGAATCCCCTTCGTAATATATTGCGCAAAGACTGTCGCGGATGTGCCGCCAGCTATCGACCGAAAAATCCATCGTCGAATCCAGTTCCGTCCACCAAACAAAAACCCACCGCTCCGGTTCGAGAGTTCTGAGCCAGATAAACCGCTTTTCGCCGGAACCCTTTTCCCAATCCCAGTATCTCGGCACGCGGATACCGAAACCGTAATCTCGTGCGATAGAGTCCTCGACCTCGAATTTTTCACCTTCTCGGAATGTTCTCCCGAAGAGCCAATTTCCGACCCGTTCATTGACCGAATTATTGACAATCTGGAATAGTTCGTCGCCGCCGAGTGCCAGCCTGACCGAAAGCGCGTCGATATCGGGCGCGGTCAGCAAAACGACTAATTGTCCGGTAGCCCACAAATCCTCCTTTTCCGCGAGCCAGTATTCGTTGGCTTGAACCCCTTTGATAACCCTCGAGGACAGCGCATTTCGGATGAATTGACCGGCGGGTCCCGGCGATTCCAGGCTGGCGATTATTATCGAGGTTCGCGCATTCAGGATACGGTCGTAGCCGGTCGTGTCGACAAATTCTAGCTCGAATATTTTCTCGTGGCGAGGCGTAACGATTTCACGTTCGAGAGCATCTTTCAGAAGCGGAGCTATCTCGGCAATCTCTTCCCGGTCGGCGAGAACCGGTATTTTTCGATACGAACCGCCGGCTTCGCGCGGAACATCGCAACCGGCAAGGATGAAAATTAAAGAAATAATCGATATAAATAGGGCTTTCATTATTAATATAATAACGA
>QNEE01000123.1 GCA_003645085.1 bacterium
ATTAACATTGGCGACCGTTAGAACGAGTTCGGATACATCGACTCTATCTACTGAATACCCCGTCGTCCCGGCGTCGGTGGGATACGGGTCGGTAAGCGCGAATACTATATCCTCGGTATCGAGAACGCAGATTTCGAGAGGGTGGAGGAGGTAGGAGATGGGAGGAGTTAAATCGGGCACATATTCTTTGAAATATCCGTTCGTAACGAAGAAGAAATCGCGCACCATACCGGCAGGTGGCCCGCCGTCGGCGGCGAATTCGAGGTCGATGTGTTCATCGGGAAGTATTGATACGTAATTTGCGTCCTGTTCGTAAAGAACAGATAATACATCAGTGCTGTCGGAATGTATCGCCGAAGCGAGAAGGAAAGTGGAAGGTGTTACTTCCGTAAGATGCGGATGTAAACGAATGCAATCTATACTATAACGGGTCTCCCACGTAATTTGAATAATCAGCGATTCGCCGGGTTCAATATCAAAGAGTAATAATTGATTTAATGGCGACAGGCGGGGTTGTAAAAGCTCTACGAATTCCCATTCCCAACCATTCCATCGTTCGACGTTAGTGAAACATCTCGGGGCTTTTCTCGGCACAAGAACTTCGACTCCCACTTCGACCGAAAAAATCCCCGGCAAAAGTAAGTATCAAACCTCCGGGGCCATCACAAACAAATTCTTCGTCATCGAACGCAGAAATAATTCCCGTGACATCTTCCCCCTCGAAAGTGACCGCTGAAACCGGAGCGATAGCGTCGGCAGAGCCATACGTAAAATAACGCCCCAATGATACCGCGCTTCCTTCGGCGATATTCCTATCTATTCCCACAAGACTGAAATAATCGAATTCCTCTTTAAGTTGCTGCAACTCCCTTACTCGCAATTGATAAGTTCCGGCAATCTCGACCGGCGGATTTGTTTTTATCGGCAAGTAATCTTCGATAATACTGCCTTCAAGGTCGGAATCCATCGTCTGGGGAAGCGTGTTATTCTCCGGTATGTAACCCGAATCGGGGTCGGTTAGAACGTATACTATCGGGCAATAGAACGACGGGACGATTTTATATATCGCAGTATATAGCTCGGAGACGTTATCGGAGAAAGTAAATGAATAGGTTCCATCGCTGTCGTTTTCCACAAACCCGTCATCTATGCTAAAATCACCCTCTAACCATTGCCGAGAATACCTGAATCTATCCGGAACTGAGAAAGGATTAGGGCGCTCATCGTGCCAATTTGAAGGATGAGTATGAATCGGTATATAGTGTGCACCAATGAATTCGTGCTCTCCTATATCGTCGCCATTCAAAGGGGGTGGCGGGGCCGATGTCCGGCGCGTTTCCCATTGAGGTGTTATATCGTGTATACGGATATACTCCGGCCAGAAACCGACCCCACCCCACAAATCTTCTATCGGCATACTAAACTCGACCGTTTTATAATATTCGAGAATATGATGGTCATCGCGTTCGCTAAGGGGTGTATTATCATAATCATCCATCATATTCGCGTAAAAAAGGTAGTAATCGTAAAATCCGTCGTCCCTTTTTCGTTTCCGAAAAATCCAATGGTCATCGCCTGGGTTATCTAAACCGGGAGGATAAGGGTCGGCACCATATAATAGAGATTCATCGTCTTTAGCATTTGCCGGTGTTAAAGAAGTTAGCGAACCGAATCTAAAGGCTGCATATACATTACAGGATTATTAAAGACATCGGTAATTTCGCATTCCACGAGGTTATCGAGGGCCTCGGTGAATATAACCTCATCCAATCCTTTATCGAAGAAATCCTTCCCGATTAAACTCCAATTCCTGAAAGTTGTATCGGAACCTTCCGGCATTTCGTTATTTCCACATCCTACGCTATCCCAACCACTACCGCCGAGACTAAAGGCTAATAGCCCATGCGCACCGGCGATTATCGAACCGTAGAATTGGTAAACCTGCCTTGGAAAATTGAAATACCTTCTTCCGCCTGTTGTTTCTCCGTGTCCTTCTCTGTATGAGTGCTGTAAACCGATAATAGGTTCGATTTCCCACGGCTCCTGGCTTCGCGCTGCAACCGCCACACTCAAAGGCATACGTTCGGCGTATTCGAAATTATGCGCTTTAGCAACATCGTATGAGCCTTTGAATAACGGTTCAGTGGCGCCCGCGATAAAAGGATGACCCGTGTCTATACATTCTATAGGTAGATTTCCGTTCCATGTTGAGCGGCTGTTTGGGGCAATGACGAAATGATTAACCCCGGGATTTATTTCCTCGAGGATTATTTTGACGGAGTCGTATATCTCTTTGGAGAAAGCGCATACGGAATGCCGACCATATGCGTCGTTGGCATAAGCGAGATTAAATCTGTAAACGTCGTAGTCCGGTTCGGTCGAAATTTTATAACCTATTACCGCCGGATGGTTGTCTATGGCTTCGAGAATATCCCGGTAGCCTTCTATTCGTTCGTCGGGGTTGGTAGTGGGACCGGGGTAATCGTCGTATTCGCCTGCGATGTAACCTTCCAATATATTGTGCACTCTATCCTCGTATAGGGCTACACGGGCGACATCGAACGCTCTACCGGTTATTTTAAACGAGACGAATTTACAATAATAAGGCGGGTCGCCGGGTTCGTCTCCGAGTGCTCCACCGGCGGGAACGCCCAGTTGGAACCAGCCCGGATTGTTCTCTACTAAATCCCGCATATCGAGGTGAAGCATCTGCCAATTGCCGGCGATAAGGTCGGTAGAAGGGGTGCTTCTTAGACTATCTAATACGTTGCCGAATTCATCCCGCGAATCCGTATAGATGAAATCTTGGGTATGCTGTAATGAAATCGTAATAGTATTACCGTCGAATTCGACCCCGGGTGGGTCAATCCATTCCGTCGTCATCACGATATTGAAATCGGCGGAATCGCCTTCTCCAAGTTCCGGGATAAGCGGGTCGTATATTCTCATCTTAACCGTTACGGTAAGGGGTTCTTCAGCCGGAGCGCCTATATCCAGCTTGCGCAGCATAAAGCTGATTCTCGAACACCTTCTCTGGAGCCAGATACCGTCGAGTTGACCTCGACAAGCGGCCATCGTAGCCATAACGTTTATTATAGTATCCACTATATCTTCATAGCTATATGAAAAATAGCAATCCTCGAGATCGTCCATAGGATTATCCAATTCAGTAAAAGGGATATTGTAAACTAACTCAACGGGCGACTCAATCGGTGAGGTATATTCTATTATTTCGTCATATTCATTCGGGTCTTGATAGCCCCTTATAACGGTATAGGTTCTGTTTATGGAACATTCGTCTTCATATTCGGGGGTGGTTGGATAATTAACGGGTTCGTCAACATTACCGTTCCCGTCTTCGTCGTCTATATCCCTGTAATCGAACCGGCAGCACCATGAGACCATAGCCATATTGCCTCGATATTCCCAGAGGACTCCGTCTCCGTCGGTATCGAACTCATCATAAAAGACCCTCATAACGCGCCGGTTACTTTCGCGCCAACCTGCGTTATAACTCAACCCGGAGCAAACGACTCTTATATCGTCTACCGGTGAATCCCACATCTCGTCCGTCGAGGTTCCATCTTGTATACGCAGAAACTTCGGTCCGGGATAATTCCACCTGTAGCCCTTTCCCCATAGCTGGCAAAGCCTTACGTCGGGCTGAACCGCTGTAAAATCGTGGTGCCAGCCTATAATCTCGTCCCGACCGGCAGCGAGGCCGGGGAGTTCGACTATAGATTTTATACCGTGATCATTCGCCATATCGAGGTTATCCTCGACCAAATTCGCACAGGTTGTGCCGTATAATCTACCGGGTCTGAACGGATAATATTGATTGCGCGCCCACTTGTTATCGAGATAGACAGCGGAACAATTGTGACCGTAAGTCGAGAGGTCCTCGAAGGCTTTATCGTCTCCCCGGCTTTTCGTAACACCCCACCAGCCGATAGGGAAAAAATCGCGAGGATAAGCTTCCGGCCCGTATGCGGTTAATACAAGATGACTTCCTCCGACGTTTGAATAATCTACGGAAGTCGGCCCGCCCGGTGGGGGTGGCGGTTCGCTTTCGGCCTGGGAATATATTGTAACCGGTAGAAACACGAATAACATAATTAGCACAAATGTTCTTTCTCTGAAGGGCATAGTCTTCCTCCTATCGAATTAATGTTATTTTAGCTTTTCCGGCCCATGTGCCGACGCGGAGAACGGCGAAATAGACACCCGAAGGGACGGATTCGTCGGGTGTCCAGACAAATTCGCACAAACCGCTCCCTGAGCTTGTCGAAGGGAGTTTCGTTCCACCGGTCATTTCGACAGGCTCAATGACCGAAGATACTATCCTCCCGTTAATATCGTAAATCTCTATCTTCGTGAACATCGAAAGTTCCTCGGCGGGTAATGCGAATGCTATTTTACACGACGAATTAAACGGGTTCGGATAGGCGGAGAACTCGAATATCCGGGGAATAGACGGCAGTTCCTTTATTGCCGTTTGGTCGAAATAGAAACACCCTATATCGGGCGGCGTGCTGTCCGGGTCCCACGGCAGCGACGGGTCGCCGGCATCTATGCAGGGCGAACTCGATTGAAGGTGATAATCGCCGCTTGCGGTGTCCACGAACATCGGGTCGGCGGAGATATTGAAGAACGCGTCGCAGCTGTCACCGTTGACGTTGACCGTGCACATAACGCCGATTGCAGGTAAAGGGTGCAGGAAATTATTAACATTCCTAAATGAATTGTTATACCTTAAAGTAGCAGGAAAACCTGAATCTGTTTGCCGAATACCAGTAGAACCTGAAAAACACGATATATTATTATTAATTAAAATTTCTGGATGCCAATTCCAAGACGAAATTATATTACCGTAACGAGAAAACAGGACGGTATTATTCAGAATAAGTGTTGCTGATAGTAGTCCGCCAGCACTAATGCCCACCCCATTTGGTTGATTCGCAAGGATTAAGTTATTCTGGATTATTATTGAATCTTCAAGAAGAACTGTCCGGCGATAAGAAGAATCGCTAAAATATATGGCAGTTTCGATTAGCAGGTTATTTTCAATAATCCCAACGTTTGTTTCGCAGTAAATTCCATAAAGGCCATTTCCATTAAACACACACCCTCTAACCTCTGCCTTGGCTTCGTCAGTAACCCTGACCTCCAATTCGACAAATTCGCATTCATCGAGTTTCGCGTTTCCGCCTATGCAGCTAAACGCCCAAGGCGTATAAGGCGCGCCACCGGGCGTTCTACCCCGTATAAAGCGGCAATTATTTACACTAACAGAACTGCCACTCGCTACAAGACAAACAATAGCTTCAGAAAACCTGCAATACGAAAAACTGCTCGTATCATGCGCCGTTTCCCAAGCAGCTACCCGTCTAAACCCGTAATCCCACGTTAGAGGCGCACCGGGGTGAGCCATAAAGAATATGCTGTCAGTAGCGATTCCTTCGGCTATTAGCCTGCCCCAGCACTCGATACTCGGCCATAAATAATATGTCGGGTCGAACCACAGTTCACAGCCGGGTTCGATGGTCCAGGTTACGCCCGTGTCCACTACAATATCCCCGCGAATCACGTAAGGGCTTTTGTCCGCTGTCCAGGTCGTATCGGAGAGTATCTCCCCACCCCACGTAGTAGTCGAGTCCGCAAAATACTCGAATTCGATAGGCCAGCAGAAGAGGGAGAGAGGGAGGAGGAGAAGGATAATAATTGTCGAAAAGGATTTCATGGATGTCACCCCCGGCGGAATGTTATATATATAATATAGCGAGTTTCCGATTTTTTTCAAGTTTTTATTCTCCCATATTTATTTTGCTCACTTTTCCCGGTCTATAAGAGTGAGGTTTATAAAATACTACTTGACAGGAGTTGGTCGTAGCCTTATGTTATTATTAGGTAAGTATAATAACACAATTCGACAAGAGGTTATAAATGAGAGTAGATATTCTAACAAAAGAATTCGTAAATAACTGGTTTTTCGGTATCGAACTTGAGAGGCTTGGCAGAGATAACCCCGTCAGTTCGTCGGATATAGACGGAAGCGCAAAGGCGCTCGATATTGATAACGTCGAAAAGGAATTACAGCCGTTCTGTGACCTTCTGAATAGGATTAAGACCGTATGCCACAGGATAACCGAGCGTTCTATCCCGGCAGATAAAGCTTCGGATATACATGGGTTGACCAATAGGCAGATAACCGATTGGTCAAAGATGGGATTGGTATATTCGCACCGGGAAGGCGAAAGGGCTAAAAGGCTCTATTCTGCGGTAGATATTGCCTGGCTTCATATCTTGAAGGTTTTCCAGGATTCGTTTTTCGCTAAAGTCCAGAAAACAGCCGAGCGGTTGAGACCGCTGATAGATTCCCGGTATTTAGAACTGTGCTTGATAAGAGACCTCCATCCCGTTTTCAAACCCATTGTTTATAACGATTCCCGGAGGGGAGCGCTTTTTTCATACTCGAATATCGGAATACACAACGAGAATTCGCCGGAATTCAAATTAGCTATACCTATCGTAGCGATAATGGACTATGTAATCAGCCGCGCTGGGATACCGGGTTTTACGACGTTTGAACTTAAAGGCGAAAGGTATTTCCAGATCGCTGGAGAAACCTTTTCCGTTTCAGAGGAATTGAGAACCCTCAGGATGCGCGGAAATGGGATTTTCCTTATTATGCGTGTGTTTGAGAGTATGTTCCCGGATAATAAGAACCTTTTTGCGGATACGATTTGCCCGGTGGAAAGCATCTCCGAATCGAATTTACGGAATAAGTTGAGAAAGATGGTCATCAGCTTTAGCACGGAATTATGAAGCTCGTTACGGTTAAAGAACTTTCAAGACTGCTTGGCATCGAGGACTGGCGGCTTTCGCGGTGGCGTCGAAAGGGTTTGATTCCGTGCGTAAGAATGGGAAAGACAAATTATTATAACCTCGAAAGCGTCAAAAAGGTTCTAAAGGGCCGCGAGAAGCTCGGTAACCTGCCTTTTTATAAGACCGGATTCGCCCGGCTGGACGACGAGACCAATTGAACGAACGGTTATGAAAATACCCCTTTTCACGGGGCTTTTTTAAGGGGGTCTAATAGCCAATGTAAGTCCATTAAGTATTGATAGTTACAGTGTATAAAGGGGGTTTAAATAACCCCTTTTATAAACACCTTTGAAGCGAGAGTTTTCCTACGGCATTTACCAGATGCTCCGGTGCGAGGTGGGCGTAAATCATAGTCGTCGAGATGTCTCTATGGCCCAATAAGCTCGCTACGGTCGGTAGATCGACCCCGGCCATAACGAGGTGGCTTGCAAACGTGTGGCGGAAAGTGTGGACGTTACCCTCGATTCCAAGCCTTTTTAATAGCGGTTTGAGTTTTGAGTAAAGGTCGTCGGGCTTGAAAGGGCGGCCTATGTCGTTCACAAATACGCAACGACCGCTTTCATTTGCCTTCTTTCGCTCTTTGAGAATCTTATAGACCCGGTTGTGCATAGGTATAGTCCTGCTCAATTTCGTTTTCGGTTCCCAATCTTCTTTCGGTCGGACGTGGATTACACGGTTCTTGAAATCTACGTCAGGCCATTCGAGGTGTTCTAATTCGCCTTTACGAAGGCCAGTAAATGCCAGGAACTCCCAAATATCCCGATACCGGGGGCGTGTTTCGCTTTCGATTATCCGCTTGAGTTCGTTCTCATCGAAAAACCGGGGCGTTTTTCGGGCCTTTTTGGGGAAACGTCGAATGCCTTTAACCGGGTTTTCCCGAAGGTATTTCATCTCTACCGCGTATTTGAACGCGCCGGATAACGCAGTGAGTTCCGTGTTGGCCGTTTTCCTGGCTACCTTATCCTTCTCACGACGGTTTATCAAATAATCTTCGATAGTCTTGGTCGAAATGTCTTTCAATTTCGTTATTTTGTGTTCTTTCGCGGATTCCAGAAAGCTATCGAAAACCGCCCTGTATCTCTTGTAGCTGTTAGGAGAGAGCCTTTGACGGGCGGCCCTCTTGTAGTCGTCGAAAAACTCTTTAAGCGTGATATTAGGCGGGTCGAGTTGGAGCTTTTGGCGGTCTATTTCGAGTTGTATTTCGGCAAGTTTGGCTTTAGCGGTTTCCTTATTCCGGGTGCCCAGGCTCTTGCGAATTCTCTTGTCGCCAATAGTAAAATTGCCCGCCTAGATACCGTTCTTTCGTTTATAAATCGTGGCCAAAATAGACCTCCGAAATTTATGTAAGAATGTAAAACAATTTCCGAAAACACACTTACGCTACGCCACCGCGTCACATACGATATAACGATTCTTATAACTAATTCAAGCCCAATTAGTTAG
>QNEE01000124.1 GCA_003645085.1 bacterium
AGGAAAAAGGTTTCGGCGTTTCTCAATCCGAATTGCTCGGGAAACTGATAAGTTCTCTCGAGGGGGTAGCGCAATGAAAAAGAAACAAGGCGAAAATCCCAAAATAATCGTGTTTTGCTGTAATTGGTCCGTCAACCCGGGTTTGAGGCTTTCGGTTTTTCCGGACGAGGAAGAAACCACGTTTAAGACTATTGTTACAATGTGCTGTGGGCGCGTCGGCCCGGAACTGATTCTGGAGGCTTTTACCCGCGGTGCGTGGGGCGTGATGCTCGCCGGTTGCCCACCGGAAGAATGCGAACACGACGGCAATTACAAAGCCCGAAAAAGGGTTCTACTTATCAAAAAAACGCTCGAACAATTTAATATCGAACCGGAGAGAGTGGCACTCGAATGGTTCTCGACAGGAGAGTCGGACAAACTAAAAAAGAGCGTTGAAACATTTATAGAGAAGATTGTGGAATACGGTCCGTTGGAGCTGTCAAGTTAATCATGAAAGGAGTAAGATGGCCAAACCTAAGGTAGCATTTTACTGGAACGCCTCGTGCGGCGGCTGCGAAGAAGCTGTCGTGGACCTCGCCGAGGATATTCTTAAAGTCGTGGAAGCCGTCGATATTATATTCTGGCCGGTCGCTTTAGATTTCAAAAGAAGCGATATCGAGGCGATGGACGACGGCGAAATTGCAGTGAGTTTTATTAACGGAGCTATCAGAACCGAAGAGCAAGAAGAGATGGTGAAACTACTGAGGCGGAAATCCGGCCTCGTAGTGGCGTTCGGTTCCTGCGCGCATATCGGCGGAATACCGGGCCTGGCGAATTTTTGGAACAGAGATACGATATTCGAGAGAGCATATAAGGAGGTCCCATCGGTCGAGAATCCGGAAGGCATATTCCCGAGAACGGAAACACAGTTAGGGAATGAAAGCCTTACCCTCCCCGAATTCCACAATACGGTGCGCACGCTCGGTCAGGTTATCGATGTGGACTACTACCTGCCCGGTTGCGCTCCGCCCCCGGAGTCGATAATGGACGCTGTAACTGCTATACTGGAAGGTAAACTACCTGAAAAAGGGACTGTCCTCGCGCCAGATAAATCGCTATGCGATACCTGCCCGCGCACAGAATCGAAACCGGAAAAAATATCGATAAAAGAGATAAAACGACCTCATGAAATAACCCCGGACCCCGAAAAGTGTTTTCTTGAAGAGGGGATTATTTGTCTCGGTCCCGCTACGAGGTCGGGTTGCGGCGAGCGATGTATAAACGCTAATATGCCGTGTCGCGGATGTTTCGGGCCGATAACCGGAGTAGGGGACCACGGAGCGAGGTCCCTATCGTTCATCGCGTCTATTCTCGGGCTTGAAGATGAAAAGAAGATGACGGAAGAGGATGTTCAAGGTCTAATCGATAAAATTGCCGACCCGGCAGGCCTTTTCTATATGTATAGCCTCCCGTCGTCGTTGTTAAAAAGAAGAAAAATGGTTTGAACATACCAAAAAAAGGGCAAAAAATGCAAAAAAGAATAACAATCGACCCGATTACCCGGCTCGAGGGCCACGGCAAGATAGAGATTTTCCTCGACGATGCCGGTGATGTCAAAAATGCCTTCTTCCAGATTCCAGAGTTACGCGGATTCGAGAAATTCGCCGAGGGCAGGCTTGTGGAGGAGATGCCCAGAATTACACCCAAGATATGCGGCGTCTGTCCAACCGCGCATCATATGGCTTCTGGCAAATGCGTCGATGCCGTCTATGGCGTCGAACCGCCTCCGGCCGCAAAGAAGATACGCGAACTGGTCAACTCGGCCTTTATGACCGAGGACCACGCCCTGCATTTCTTTTTCCTCGGCGGGCCGGATTTTGTAGTGGGCCCGACAGCGCCGAAAGCGGAACGCAATATTCTCGGAGTTCTCGGCAAGGTCGGTCTCGAGGTTGGCACGCAGGTAATCCAGATGCGCAAGCGCCTCCGCAATATCATTACAACGATAGGCGGAAAGGTTATACATCCCGTGTGTAACATACCCGGCGGCGTCTCACGCGGACCGACAAAGGAGGAACGCGACGAATTCCTTAAGGTTGGAAAAGACGCGGTAGAATTCGGATTGTTCTCCCTCGAGGTTTTCAACGACGTCGTCCTCGGCAACAAGGACTATGTCGACCTTATCGTAGGGGATATATACAAACATAAAACCTATTATATGGGCCTCGTGGACGAGAATAATAAGGTAAATCTGTTCGACGGTAAAATCCGCGTTGTCGACCCGGAAGGCAAGGAATTCGCTAAATTCCCCGTGTCCGACTATCTGAACCATATCGCCGAGCACGTCGAGCCGTGGAGCTATATCAAGTTCCCATATCTCAAGAAGGTCGGCTGGAAAGGGTTTGTCGACGGGAAGGATAGCGGCGTCTACCGCGTTTCACCGCTCGCACGGCTTAATGCCGCCGACGGTATGGCGACACCGCTCGCGCAAGAACAATACGAGAAGATGTTCGAGACTCTTGGCGGAAAACCTGCGCACAACACTCTGGCGTGGCACTGGGCGCGCCTTATCGAGATGCTCTACGCCGCCGAGAGGCTTGTCGAACTCGCGTCCGACGACGAAATACTCTCCGACGAAATACGGAGAATACCGAATAATACACCCGACGAGGGTATGGGTGTGGTCGAGGCGCCGAGAGGAACGTTAATACACCATTATAAGACCGACAAACGCGGGCGGGTCGAGAAATGCAATCTGATAGTCGCAACTCTCGGCAATTCCGCCGCGATGTGTATGTCTGTCGAGAAAGCCGCGCGCGGCCTGATTAAAGGGGGGAGGGTCGACGACGGCATTCTAAATATGGTGGAAATGGCCTTCCGCGCCTACGACCCGTGTATGGCGTGCGCCACTCATTCACTTCTTAACACTCCGCTGATAGACGTTGTCTTGCGTCGCCCGGACGGCGAAGAGATAATGCGCCTCTTTCGCGAAGATAATGGAAATATCCGGAAAATAGAAAAATAGGTTCCTGCCAGAAAAAACCGGCGTGCGCTAGCGAAACCTTCGGAAGGAGGTTTCGCTTTTTTTATAACGCCGAAAATATTAACATCCCGAATTAATTATAATAAAATACTCCTACAAAATAAAATATTAAAATACTTGATTGTTAAAGAAAAATCATTATTATATAATTAGCAGACATAATTCGATAAAGAAAACGGCTTATAATCTTAAAGTTACTCCAGCAATATAGGATTTGCGGATTTTAGAATAAAAACGAGAAATCCTCATCCCCCGGAGGGTTCAAATGACCGACAACGTGGAGTCTGTAACTATCGCGTTCTGTCCGTTTTGCAAACGCAAACACACATACGAAATCAGAGTTGAAAGGTCGAAGCGCAAAACGAATAAAAAGACGGTGCCCAGACGGAAAACGGTAACCAAAGCCTTCACTTGCCCGAATACGGGCGAGGTTTTTAATTGCGCATTCGTGTTATCTGAAGAAGCAGATAGCGAAATAAGTTCTGTCGAGGTTATCGGCCCGACCAAAGCGCCATTTCCCGGTCGGAAGGCTAAAACGGATACCGATATCGAAGAAAAGCATCCGTAAAAACCGCGCAAAACCCCATAACGAATAACTCACCGTGATGCCGTGCGATATCGCGCGGTTTCCTATAGTTTTTAGCAAACTCCCCGTTAGAAAAACCTTGCGTTTTAGATAGACTAATCTATATTAGCGTTTCGGATGAAAACAGCGAAAATAGCCATTGCGATTATTGCGGGGGTTCTGGCGTTTGTGGCGTTCGCGCCGGCGTCGATTCTCGACCTTTTCGCCGGGACGCCGAAAGTTACCGCCGAGAAGGTCGCCGAATGGGGTTTGTCGATGAAACCCGCGATGTGGTGGAAACCTCTAGCCACCGGCGGAGTGCAGTGCAGGCTCTGCCCGTTTAGGTGCGTGATATTCGAGGGGGAACGCGGTATCTGCGGGGTCAGAGCGGTGGTGAACGATACCCTGCGGGCGCTGACTTTCTCACGCGCGGCATCGCTCAATATGGACCCTATCGAGAAGAAACCGCTGTTTCACTACACTCCCGGCGCCAAAGCGCTATCTATCGCAACCTATGGCTGCAATCTGTCGTGCAATTTCTGCCAGAACTGGACTTTATCTCAGGCTCGCCCCGAGGATAGCCCGTCGCAGTATCTTCCGCCGGAGAAGGTTGTCGAAATAGCTCTGACAAACGGTGCGACAACCATCGCATACACCTACTCCGAGCCGACGATTTTCTACGAGTATATGTTCGAGACGGCGGTTCTCGCGCACGAAGCCGGGATATCCAATCTCTGGATAACCTGCGGCTATATCAACGAAGAACCGCTGAGAGAGCTTTGCAAATATCTCGACGCAGCCAACGTCGATTTGAAATCCTGGTCGAACGATTTCTACCGCGATTATCTCCGCGCGACACGCGACCCGGTTTTGCGGACGCTGAAGATACTCGAAGAGGAGGGCGTTTGGGTCGAGGTTACCAATCTGCTGATTCCGGAGGCGAACGACGACCCGGAGGATATCCGCGCGCTCTGCCGCTGGATTGCCGATTCGCTCGGCACGAACGTGCCTTTGCATTTCTCGAGATTCCATCCGAACTACAAACTCACCGACCGGCCGGCGACACCGAGCAAAACTCTCGAAATGGCTTATGACATCGCAAAAGAGGAGGGCCTCGAATATGTTTATGTCGGCAATGTCCCCGGCGACCCGCACGAGGACACATACTGCCCGGTCTGCGGCAAAAAAATTATCGACAGAACGGGTTTCTGGATAAGCGAATACAATATTAAAGACGGGTGTTGCGGTTTCTGCGGCGCCCGAATAAACGGTGTTTTCAAAGAGGAGAGGGATAAATGAAAAAAGCGTTTTTCGCAATCCTGATGATTGGTCTGGCGTTAATCGCCGGGTGCAAGGAGAAGGAAACTACGAAAACGGAACAGGAACTCGCTCTCGAAACCGCGCTTGATGTCATACATTCGCGGAACGTGCTCGGTATCCGCGAGATAGCGATGAGAATCGACCTGCTCGACGACTGGGGCGATAAGGGTGCTGTTAAAAAGATATGCAAAGGCGAGAAATACGAGCTTGCGATACTCGACCCAGCGCCCCTCGACAAACCGGCGGTAATGCACGTTCCGGAAGACTGGGAAGCTATGACCTGTAAAATCGCTTTTTACGAAAAACTCACCGGCCAGGACATTTTAGCAAACCTTAATAAACTGGTCGCACGGGGCGAGGGCGAAGAACCCTGGGGAACCGTCGAGGTCGTTTCCGGTCATCCTATCAAAGAGGAAACAATTCTGAACGATTCCTGGATTGTGCCATTTATCTTTGTCCACGACCAGATGCTCGGCCCGCTTGCGGGTATCGGCAAAATCTACCGTATCGACGTTATTCTGAATAAAGACCTGAAGCTAATCTCGGTTATCGCTACCGGCGGCGAGACCTGGGTGTCTTAAATACTCCGCCGTTATTTCATCAACTCGATAAACAGCTCATCCCTGCGGAGATTGTCGAAATCCTGGTCGCGTAAAGCGAGGGCCTTACGGTGGGGTTCGAGTTTTATTGCGATACCGAGCGCGGCGACGGCGCGTTTTGCATTCCTAAGCCTCGACCATAGGCACGCAAGATTATAATACCCGTGCCCGTATTCGGGGTAGATTTTCAACGCTCTGATAAACGCCATTTTAGCCTCGTCGAACTTCCGTTGTAACATAAGCACTGTGCCGAGATTATTCCAGGCATCGTAGCGACCGGGCGCGATTCCTACGACTATGCGCATATTGTCCTCCGCCTTCTCGTATTCCCCAATATCGATATAAAGATTGCCCAGGTTGTAATACGCCATCGCGTTTTCCGATGAAAGCTTTATAGCGCGTTTATAACATCTTTCGGCGGTCTCGTTATCGCCCGCTTCTTTATACATCACGCCCAGCGAGGACCAGTAGTTCCCGTTTTTCGGGTCTATCGAGATAGCTTTCTCGAAACAATCGCGCGCCAGTTCGATATCGCCGTCGGCGGAGTAAGCCCGGCCCATAAAATACCAGGGGATACTCATATCGGGTGCGTTTTCGGACGCCATCCGAAAATATGCCGAAGCGCGAGAGGTATCGCCAAGCCGGCTGTATATCAAAGACAGATAGATATAGGTTTTCGCGTCCGGCCCGTGAAGCCTGAGCCTTCTATTCAGCACTCCGACTGCAGATTCGTATTCGGCGAGCATCGCTTTGCAGAAACCGGAAACCTCGAGAGCGGTTTTGTTATTCGGGTCGGCATCTAGAACAAACTCGGCATAACTCAATCCCCGGTCGAATCTGCTTTTGGACATTAGAATCAGAGCGATATCGAGTTTTCTGTCTATATCGTTATCTTTCATAGTAATCCCCATACCGGATGATTATGCGCAATAGTAATGCCAATATTCGCCCGATGCCGGGAACTCCCTATATTATAAGGCGTTGCGCGAAAATATGGTGTTCGGCTAAAAACCATGCCGTTAGGTTTTTTATGGATATATACAATAACATATTGCATTTTACTTTTATAATTGCATTAAGACACGAAATGACTATATTCAAGTAAAGAAGGAGGCCCAATGCGTTATAACACAATATCTGAATCTCGTCGGTTTTCGTTTCCCATTATCGTAACGATAATATTCTTATTATTACTCGTTCAGCCGCTGTTCGCCGCTAAAGAGGATAATGGCTTCTCGAAAATATTCAATAATCTACCCTTTATTATTGCTATTCTTGTATATCTCCTCGTGAGAAAAAAGAAAAAAGACGCGACTCGGCAAAAGCCCGAAAAAAAACCACCCGGCCCGGAAATACCGCGCTTTAGTTCTCATAAGAAAAGCCTTTATGAGAAGGACTATAAACCTATCGAGCCGAAATAACAGAAATAGTGGTTTCCCGGTCGTGACATTACGCGGGAGTAAAAATAATAGCTCCGACGATTTGCCCGGTTTTTCATAAATAGATATGAAAAATTTCGCCGTAATCCCTGCGCGCTATGGTTCGACACGGTTTCCCGGCAAACCTCTCGTCGATATCGCCGGCAAACCGATGATTCGATGGGTATGGGAGGCCGCCGTTTCTGCGAAGAAAATCGACCGAGTAGTTATCGCCACCGACGACGAACGTATAATCGCCACAGTAAAATCTTTCGGCGCCGAGGCGATACTGACGCCAGCCGAACTGGCCTGCGGCACCGACCGTGTCGCGTCCGTTATTCGCGGGATTTACCCATCCGACCGGCCCGATATAGTTGTCAATATTCAGGGGGACGAACCGCTGTTGACCGGCGAAATTCTCGATAAACTCGTCGAGGGTTTTATTAAATCTGATGCGCCGATGGGGACAGTCGTCGCACCCGCAACAGAATCCGAACTCGCCGACCCGAATACGGTTAAGGCGATTTGCGATGGCGATAATAACGCGCTCGATTTTACCAGAGAGCGGAGAGCAGAGCGCGGAGTGCGAAGTGCGAAGTGCGAAGTGCCCCCACCCACAACCCGAGAAGCGGAAGGGAAAACGAACAACGAACAACGACCGGCAACTACAAACTTCAAACACATCGGTATTTATATCTTCAAGACGCACGCGCTTCTCGATTTCGCGCAACTTAAGCCGACTCCGCGCGAAAAGGCAGAAAAACTCGAGCAGCTGCGCGCGCTCGAAAACGGTTGGAAGATATATTGCGCCGATATCCCCGAAGCGGCGGGATTGATAGGAGTCGATACGGAAGAAGATTTAGAAAAGGTAAAAGGTAAAAGGCAAAAGGCAAAATGATAATGTAAATATCAAAATGCACCGAAATCCGGTTCATCGGTGCGCTTTTATCGAGCGAATTTTTATATCTTGATATGTAATTTTGATTTTTGATTTTCAACCGTGAGAATAAAATGAAAAACCGTCTTATAATGCATATCTTTTTGTCGCTCGCCTTGCCGTTCGGCCTTTTCGCGCAGCTTACTTCCGTCCAGTTTTTCGCGTATCAGATACAGTGCCTCGACGAGCCCGGCGCGATAGACTCCATCGTCGATTCGCGCTACGATATGGTCATTCTCGAGCCGACACGCACCGAGGCCGGTATGGAGGATTTCGACGCCGCCGCGATGGTCGCAGCTATCGAGGCCTCCCCCGGAACGGCTCTCTCAAACAAGATAACACTCGCTTATATCGACATCGGCCAGGCCGAGGAATGGCGCTATTACTGGGAACCGTGGTGGGTGCCGCCGACGGAGACCGAGCCGGGCGTCCCTGATTTTATGGTTACTATCGACCCGGAC
>QNEE01000125.1 GCA_003645085.1 bacterium
CCCCGTAACCGAGTCGTATGAAAGCTCCGGCGAATCGAGAGTATAATTAACATTGGCGACCGTTAGAACGAGTTCGGATACATCGACTCTATCTACTGAATACCCCGTCGTCCCGGCGTCGGTCGGATACGGATCGGTAAGCGCGAATACTATATCCTCGGTATCAAGAACGCAGATTTCGAGAGGGTGGAGGAGGTAGGAGATGGGAGGAGTTAAGTCGGGCACATATTCTTTGAAATATCCGTTCGTAACGAAGAAGAAATCGCGCACCATACCGGCAGGAGGGCCACCATCCGCGGTGAATTCGAGGTCGATGTATTCGTCGGGGAGAATCGAAGCGTAGACGGCGTCTTTACTTTCCAGGACATCGAAAACGTCAATGCTGTCGAAAGTAACAGCTGAAAGAAGAGCATAGTCTTGAGGTATCTCTTCCGTCGTATGGGGATGAATGCAAATGTAATCGGCTTGGTAATAAGTATCCCACGAAAGCAGGATTATAACCGAATCCGTAACGAAGACGGGATCGATAGTTATATATTCTCTAGTTGGGAACGCTCGTGCCGGGAAATTGCCTATTTTAGCCCATTCTTCTCCATTCCATATTTCAGCTCCGAGTATGGGAATACTAGCTTTTAACGGTGCGGGAGCTTCCAATACTGGCTTTATTCCCGGGTCGTCCGGTAAATAGAAGGTTAATTCGATAGCACCAGGGTCGGTGTAATCGACAATTGAATCATCCTCCCTATCCAAGAGGTAAAGAATATCCTCTCCGTATGGGCCAATCGCTCTAGCTGGCGATATTGCGTTGTCGGGATTATAAGTGAAATAACGCCCATTTTCGTCGACTCCGGCGACTAAACCGGGCAAATGCTCTATGGAAAGAAGCTCGAAATTGTCGAAGAAATCATACGTATTGCCTATTTCTTCAATTCGAACGGCATAATTACCGAAATCGCTCAGGTCGACTCCATTAAGTTTAACCCTGTCCACTTCGTCCCCACCGGATATCCACGGATAATCGGTTTGCGGGAGGATATTGTTATCGAGATAATAA
The DNA here is from genome assembly GCA_003645085.1 of bacterium. Taxonomy (GTDB): domain Bacteria; phylum UBP14; class UBA6098; order UBA6098; family UBA6098; genus QNEE01. Next base: position 1,055 of record QNEE01000125.1, read on the forward strand.
CACGAGCCGCGCCACGGTCTTACGAAGGGACAACCGGCAACGGCATATTTATTAAAGTAACTACCCTTTACGAAGAAGTAATTGAAACGACGTTTGCCTTCCGGAGTCTCGGGGAGAGCGAAATACATATCGACGGCCTCGTTTAGAGGCATAAGATATGAAAGCGCAGTATCCGTAAATACTTGCGTTAAATCCTGCTTTTGACCCACGTTAGCGAAAACTAAATCCGCTTTGGCTACCGAGACAGCCGAAATATCGAACGATATTGTATCCACGGCGATGAAATCGAAGGAATATTCGCCCTCCCCCGTAAACCTGATACGGAGAGTCTCGCCGTATGTTAAGTCGTCCGGTATATGTAAGACTTCGAACCCCCTCGCGTGAAGATGCGGCCTAATTCTACCGAGTGAAACCCAATCCGTACCGCCGAAAGCCAGGACTTCAATGTAACCGCTTGAGTATTCGTGTTCTCCTCCCGCGCTTGATAGAGAACGAGGTCGTAAGAAGAGACGTTTGTTCAGGATTTCATCGGATATGTTAAATTCGATTTCGGGAATATCGTCTGGGTCGGAGTATACTATCGTTCCGACGCAAACACCCGGAGGCGGTGGATAAGTCAAATCCGAGGACAGGATGTCTTCGAGACTCGATGTCTGGATAACTGTTGCGTTCGGCGCAATCGGCCCAAAAGGTCCTTCGACACCTGGGTCTATTACTATATGGGGGTCGTCAACGCCTTCATCCACGAACACCGACCACACTTCGACCTCGTCGAGATAGGCCATCGAACCGTCGAATCCCCTCAAAGTCCCCATTAGGCCGCCATCTCCTCCACTATAAGGACCGAGTATCCCCGTCCCACTGGCTTCGGACATTGCTCCGATATCCGTTGCGTCGAAATCGATTATAGCACAATCGCTAATAGGCCCGGAAGGAATATCCCCGGTGCAAAGCTCACTAAAGTCCGGAACAGGCGTAAGAATCGGACCGAGATTTTCAGTTATACCTGTTTCACTCCCGGGTCCAGGTGTTACCGGGTGTTCGTCGCTATAAATATCTTTGAAGCGGACATCTATAGACCAACAACAGTCTTCGTATTCGACTGCGTTAGGTCCGCATATCGTCGCGTTATCTTCTAGTCTGTGTAAGCATACCTCGTATGTTCTCGACTCTTCGGTATCGTGAGAAATAAATAATATCAACTGGTTCAAGGTCGAATTAAAACAGTAATACGATTCTCCCGAAATCGGTTCCGTAGAAAGTGAGATACCGTTCATGGAAACCTCAATCGCATCTTCGTTTAGGCCGCTAAAATCGCTTATCTGTAGAGTTTGAATCGGAAGATAACCGGTTCGGGTCGCCGTAACGTCGATTCCACCCTCTCTAATTAACTCGACACTGGCTATCTGCGGCGGATGGAAATCGAGGAAGCCCGACCAGTTGTTGAAATAAGCATCCGAACCATCGACGGTTCTTTTACCTATATTCCCGCATTCGTCGGTTATTCCTCGGATATGCACCTTAATTTCCTGGTCGCGGAAATGAGCTTTGGAGATAATACCCGGAACCGTAACAACAACGCCTTCTTCTGTCCATTCGTAAGTGTATTCTGTTTCCGGTAGCGTTTCGTCTCCTATTGTGACTTCTACATAAAGGTCGTCAGTATAGGGGTAATTCTCCTCGATAAAGAGAGTAATTTCGAATACGTCCGTGCAAGAAATATATGCATCGTGGGGAATGCTGAATCCTCCAACTCGGGGTGAAGTGCCGTCTACAAAGAACGAATCTTTAACGACACCTACCGATATAATAGTATCGACAACTATCGAATCTTCCCCTGTTTCGGTTTCGAGAGTATCCACATAAATTTCATAGCCGGGGAAAAACGGATATACTATATTCCCGTCCACGTCGTAGATAGGGTCGATGGAATAATAGACCCACCCCTCCGGCCATCCGTGTGTCGGCGGGTTAACTATCAGAGTTGCCGTGTCTTCTATGAATTCGGCATAGATACCGTCGAATTCGACGCCAGGTCTTAATTGTTCGAGTGAATACTCTGAATGACTTATATCCAATTCTATATTGTCAATGTTATAGTCTATATCAGATATATGGTCATAGCAAAGCGCTTCATAGGGGTATCTTGCAGAAATAAGGTCGAATGGGTCGATAGAACAACGATAAGCAGGATCATAATCCGGGTTCATTGTGGGGCCGACAGGGAGCGTTTGTACTCTTATTACCCTTTCGTTGTCGAAATAAGTTTTACCTAAAGCAATAGGTTTTCTTTCGAGATCCTCCGGTCTTTCTGCAATCGCTTCGATAAAATAATAAACGCACTCTGGAGCGTCATCGGGTAGTGTCTCTGTAAATGTCAGTCTTCTAACTATATCAGGGTTATCAGGCTGTAAAACCGTCCCAACGATTTCACATTCGAATGGGTTACAATCTTCGGGCGTATTACCTCGATATATATTGTAATAATTTACACATTCTTCTTCTGAAACAGACGACCAGCAAAGGGTTACTTCCTCTGTTAAGGAATTATACATAGTTCTATATGTTTCAGGAATTACTATTATATCTCGGTAAAACTTCATATTATTAAAGAAGGCAATTCCCTGAAAGTATTTACCCGCTCGAATAATTAGTTCTCCCCAACCGTTTTCCGGAGCAATAGTTAAACTCGAACGTTTCTTCTCATATTCGATATCTGTAATAAATATGTCAATAGTGTAACTTCCATATTCTGAAGGGAAAGAGCCTTCCGCCGGGACCTCTAATAACCTTTCGTGTATCCACTGAGGTTCTTCGAGTCCGGCATTATTATAACGTTGCATAGTAATTTGCATGCCGTGGTCCTGATAATATCCTGGCCCATCCCACACTTCCTCGTAATTCTCGCCGGCTATTTCGTATTCGATGAAATAAGATTTATCCTGCCTTAGGTCAAAGAATTCCTGGTTTATAGCATATGACTCCCCATCCTCGGTACAAACTTTATGTCTGTAAAATATAAATATATCAGGTTCTTCGTATGTGTCGGCAGGATATGACATCCCAAAATTTTTGACATCGCCACCCCACATATTGAGACATTCATCACCCCATATTCCCGTAACTTGCCCTTTCTTATCGAAAGAACCAATATTGTCTATCCCTCCAGCCGCCCTGATATATATATAGGCTCCGACTTTTTTTAATTCAGGGATACGGTCGAACGTTACCCATTTCTCTCGACCCCAGGCTTCAGAGTAATAATAAAGGCCTTCTTCAGTTGCGTATGGTATGCCCGGCAAACATTCATTTATATCAGTTCTATATATACAACTGTCCCTAAATACGCATACATTAGTAGAATCGTGGAATACACACGCAATTACCCAACGCCCAACATCGGGGTCATAAATTATCGTTTTATATATGTTATAAACTTCTGTGCGCTTTCTCACATCCTCAATTACCTTATTAAACAATGCCTCCATATCAAGCTCAACCCTCTGCCAACCGTCGTTAAGAGGCGTGGGACTACCTATTCCCACCCTCGCGGTAATATATTGGTTGTTGTAATATGTCCTATGATACTCTTTTGCGTAGCAAGGGCTTCCATATTCACAAGAGCCACGAATCCTAAAGAGACGCTCTTCCCTTTCGTAATCATAATCTTCCACTAATTCGGACCATATGGATAACTCGGGATCAAGTGTTATTTTAAAGGTAGCTTCATCATAAATCTTCTCGTATATATCTTGAGTCCAACACCAATTACCAGACATATCTTCGACGCATTTCTCCGGCTCTTCTTCCCTCCGTGTGTCATTCCTTATCCTCGCTCTCATAATTAACTCGATCTCTTGACCTTCTGGAACTGAAAAATCAGGGTTAATATCAAATACGAGAAATCTACCATCAAACTTCGTATTTATAATATCTTCACTACTTCCTATGATGTCATTAGTGAGCTTACCAGTATAATAATAATCCTCATCCTCGCCTCCTGCTCTATCATTATCCATAGCGAAAATCCCATTATCGTTCGTAAAATTATATATATTTCCATTTAAGTCTTCCATAGGAGAAACAGTATAGTTAGGGCCTTGGAAATCCTCATAAATATCGTTTGAGAGCGATATATAGTTTTTAAAGGATGGGTTATATATCGGCGAATAGAAAGTAGAATAAAAGCTGGGAATATTATATTGAGAACCACCGGAAACCAAATCTATGTTATCCTTATAGTGGTCCCAGTCTGTTGAAAATAAAACTTGGCCGGATGCATCGTCCCGTAACTCGAATATAATACCCTCGCAATTCTCCGTCCATTTCGATAGGCTGTCCATATTCGGCAACGTGTATTCAATTGAAAGAATCGGCTTGCCGCCGCGAATCGGGGGAAACGAAGTTAAATCGGTTTTATTCAGTTCTTTAGGATCGAAAGAAAACTCGCGATAGTCTTCGTAAACTAAAACCTCATCCACACCCTCTACATCCTCCCTCAGTTTCAGTTTCGCGTAAAGGCGGACTGGATGCGGATGTAACCTATCGGGATTAAAGCTAAAGACCTCGACTTCAAACCTATAACTCGCATCGGGCGTGAGTGGGATATTACGGTTAGTGACTCCGAAAAAGCTGGTTTCGGGTATTTTTTCTCCCGTAGCCATATCATATAACCAAAAGCGGGATACGCCGAGTTTAAAATCCTCGTCGAGAGTTTCTGGAGCCGGTAATTGGTGGTCGATAGCGCATAGGGCGCCTGCCTTCATACATTCCGTTGACCAAACGGCCCATTCATTGACAAAAGGTTGCCTGACAATTAGGGGTTCCGTATCCGTTATTTCTATTAATCCTGTGATACAGGAATTGAAAGTCTCTATTGTTAACTCATTAAACTCATCGGTAATATGGTTCAGAAAATCTTCATCGCGCAGACCATATCCTCCATGTTCAGACTTTTGAAACGCTTTGCCATAATTGTTAATCGGGCTTTTATGTTCTCCACCATTTTTCATTACGTCTGATACTAAATTCGATATATAGCTAGATAGCTCACAAAGGCCGACATTAAGTAATTCTACCGAAAGTCCACCTCCCGCAACGATCGCACCGCCAATAGGGCCACCCGCAAGAGCGGCGCCAACGGATAATACATCCCCGCTAGCGGCAAATATTACAGCGTTTAATGTAAATACATGTAACCAATTGGTATCGTGTTCATAAGCATCAGGGATACCCATCATTACTCCGATGGCTTTTAAGAAAGGCGGAAATATGTATTCTTCGATTATCCACTTGTAGAAAAAACCACCGCAATTATCGAAGTTATCGAGGAATTTGTTACAAAACTTCTTATAGAAACCTTTCATTTTATCTTCAGGCCTGTCGCCATATCGTGTAAACATTTCTAATATATTATTACAAGAACGCGTAAAAACATTCCCCTCTTCGGGAAGACCATAGTCTGCCAAGGCATAACACAACGCATCTTCCGCCGAAAAAATTACGAGTCTAACGATATTCTTCGCGTTGTTTGACTTAATCCCTAGAGCCCAAGTACCATCGGAGACTTCTATATAATCAAATACTTCGGCTATAAAATTAATTACAGGCTGGTTCCGATTAGGATGGTTGTAATCTAATAAACTTAAAAGAGGGGATATTTTTTTTACGAAAACCAAAAGGTTAATTAACTCATAATAATCTACACCATCGACTTCCACACTATCAAATGCCTGTACGTATGCTTCACAAAGGAAAGACACATCATATAAGGGTACAGGAGAGTCCGTGAGGAACCTAACCTCATCGTCTTCGTTAATACAAGCGTCCGGGACGATTTTTTTCGAATCGCCGAAAATCCAATCGGGACGCGTTAGCGTATCGTCTTCATATGTATAAATAACTCTTGGGGTAGATATATGTTCACGAATAAGATCCATTTTTAGAGAATCCCATCGATATTCATAGAATATATATGAAGAGTCTATAGGAACAATTTCACCAGACAAGCGCTTCGAATTTATTAATTCATTTCTAAGTTTAACCTCGGAAAAAGGCACATAATCTTCGTGGTTGGGGGGAGAAGGTCTAAGGAAACTACCATCATCATCGTTCATACCGGCTAATATTGCGAGCAACGTATCAGTGTAATTCTCGTGTTCAACGTCACTCTCGGCGTATTTAAAGATATCTAATGATAATTCTAATACATCTTCTATATCTCTCCCTGGCAAATCTAAGGTATTACCTAACACTCTTTTATCTCCGAGTTCCAAATAGTCCATCGAATAAGGAACCACGATACTCTGTGCCCAGATGTCTGCAACGACGTGGAAGTAGTTACCTGCGGCGAAGGAGAGGAGACACTTGCGCTCTTCGGCTTCAACCCCCGTAGGTGGAACAGGCATATCTCCAGAGAAATCGTAGTTCCACCAATACGCGATTTGACAAAGGAAGTGGACAAACGAAGAATCGTGCGTAATACGGTATACCTCTTCCCAGCTCCCAATATCTTGGTAAAATTGATTCCCGGTAGTTTTATACCTTATAACGACTTCGCAAAAAGGTCTTTCCCCGAAATCGAATTCACCATCGTTTATTTTATCTACGATCCCCTTAAAAGTCGAGCAAAGCTCCGAAAACCCCCTCATATCCGGGAAAATCGAACCGAGTTTGAAATAATAGCCATCGTTGTTTTCGTAATCCCATTGAACCGCTTCCTGGAAATCATTAAGAGACCCAGAAGCGACACCGTCGAGATTATCTTCGTAATATCTACGGCATAGATGAAGATGGGTATTGAAGCTATACCCCAAACCGGGACTAACTAAACCGATTAACAAGACAGAACAAAGCAATACTTTCCTTAACACTTTTCCTCCTTAGTCGATTTTAACAATCGTTTCTTTAAGAATCGCGTTTCGATACTTGGCAACTACAAAGTAAATACCGCAAGGAACGGATTGCGTTCCTGTATTTCTACCGTCCCAAACACGTGTTTTATCTAAACGTCTCACCAAAATGCCGTTCAAATCGTAGATCGACACGTCGAAGCCTTCGGGTATCTCGAACCGGCAACTCCCATTAAACGGGTTCGGATACGCTCGAATCTGCATTTCCTCCGGCTTCTGTGGCTCCTCTTGGATTCCTGTCTCCTCCCATCGGAAAATCTTCAGGTAATCGTAGGTGCTTACGAA
>QNEE01000126.1 GCA_003645085.1 bacterium
CATCGACGCGCGCCGACTCGATTAGCTCGGTCGGAATCGTGTCGTAGTAACCTTTCATTTGCCAGATGCAGAATGGGAGCGCGGTCGCGGAATAGGCTATCATCAAACCGAGATAGGAGTTAACCAAATGCAGTTTCGCGAGCATAATATACATCGGCAGAAGGAGCATCGTCGCCGGGAACATCTGCGTGGTCAGCAACGATTGGAGCACCATTTTTTTCCCAGCGAATCGGAATTTGGAAATCGCGTATCCGGCCATCGAAGCCAGCGCGACGCCTGTCAACGTTACGACACTCGTTACGATGAGCGAGTTGAGCATCCATCGGAGAAACGGCGTCGATGTGAACAAGTCGATATAGTTTTTGACTGTCGCCCCTTCGGGGATTATCGAAAGCGAGGTCGAAAGCAGCCTGTCCGATGGGCGTAGCGAGATAGTAATCACGCGGATAACGGGATACAGAGTCCCGATAGTCCATACGACGAGAAAGGCGTATATCAGGCCGAGTTTGAATGGCGAGTCTTTGCGTTGCATGAGTAATATTTTAAGTTTTAGTTTCCCCTTATCCGTCCTTCGGACACCTTCTACCTCGTCAGGGAGAAGGGAATAAGGGTCTAGGGACTTGGGTTTAGGGTCTAGGGAATCCTATTTCCCTCTTAAATTCTCATCCAGCGAGCCGTCGGGGAGCATCCAGTCTGGATGGTCTTCGCCGCGCTCCTCCATATCGTAGCGGACGCACTCGAGCCAATGGCCGTGGCAGTAATAATCCGTCCAGCGCCTATCGAGAATCCCCATCCGAAGATAGCGGTTCATTGGGCAGGTCGGAAACCATTTGCATTCGTCGCGGGGCATTGATTAGCTATTTCGTCAGTTCGGTTTGCGATTCGCGGAATGCTTCGATCATACCGTCGTTCATACCTTCGATGACCGGATATATCATCGTCAGGCCGAACCAAGCGGTAAAAAGAGCGATGATGAGAGCATATATAGCCAACCATTTAGTGTGCTTCTTCAACCTCAACGCCCGGTAAATAGTCAGAACGGAGAATATTACGGCCAGTATCGAAAAAATACTTACGTCCCAAATAATTCCGTTCAACGCTAACCATGTCCAGCCGTCCCAATGGAAGCTAGGCGGTGTTCCGAATTCTATTTCGATGACCGCTACTATCGAAATCACTAACAGAACAAAACCGACCACAGCAAATACTATCCCCACTTTCGCATAAGGATGGCTCGGCAGTATCTCGCCGGCTTCCTTATACGGTTTCCGGCGCCTATATTGCCAGAATTCTCCGGCGACGGCCATCAGAACGAACAGAATGAACCCCGGCCAGGTTGAATCGAACAACACGTTCGAGACGATTGCCAGCGGGATAGAGATAATAAACGCGAGAATCGTCATTATCCCCGGCATATAGAACTTGCTGAAAAAAGGTTTTTTGGGCATTGTGCCTCCTTTATGTTCCGCGAGGGCGTGGTTTCCGCGCCACGGGTCGGGGAACCCGACCCCTACGCGCTTTTTTTACCGTGGGGCGTATAGCGTAAGCCCGATTTTCGATAAACGATACAATCGATTACGGGAGTAATTAAATCAATATAGCATGGTTTGTCGAGGAAAAAATTTAAGGAAGAAAACGAGGCGGAGATTTTTAATTATCTCAAATGAAAGATAGGTTCTTTCGGCGCTTTTAATTTAGAATATCGGAATCGAGGCGAGGTTTTTTATTCCCGGATTAGAACCGACCCGTTAGAACTGGTTAGAACCCAGTATCCTCGGCCGGGAAGTAGAACGCTCGACTCGAAATACCCGCCGGACGCGGCGTCGTAACCATAAACCGGCGGTATTACAAAGCTCGAGTCGGTGATGACCGATGCCGGGACCGGCCTGCCTATCGTGCCGATAAGGTTCCAGCCCCTGTATAACTCTACACTGACAGAATCCAGAACGCTGTCTGCGATTACATTTGTAAATGTATCGCTTATGAGAACCCAATAGCCGGTCCCCGGTAATAATAACGTCCAATAATTATAAACGCCATCCTCGGTATCATAGAGAAACAAAGGGCTTTCGTAATGCTCGAGTATCTCTGTCATAAAGTGCGTGCCGACCGTTGGTGAACTGACCAAATTCCACCCGATTTCGCCGTGAATAGATAGTTCGTAATCCTCCCATTGGTATTCGTGCGCGCCTATATCGAAAGCGGTTCCGCTCGGTCGAGGGTTGCCGTAGAAATCGGTGGTTGGCGCCCATATAGTATCTCCCGAATCGGTAACGGCGAACTCCGCCCCCATATCTACGCCGATACTGGTGGGCAATAACTCATAAGTCGAATCGGAAGCGAACGTAGGCGTGCCGAAGATAACTTCTGCTGTATCATCAACATCTACGCCAGGCGCGACAATACAATTTTTTAAATTCCTTGTCCAGTATATCTTCGTCTCAGGGAAAATACAATTGAAATAGTTTCCGCTATAAACAGCCATTGAATCTACATCATTAAATGTGCAATTTATTAAATTGACTATTCCGCCAGTTCCCCCTGGATCATCGTTATCAAAGATACAATTTGTTGCTGTTACATTTGAGTTTATTGCAAGAAACGCCTCAGCACCGCAATGGTGACCGATATAGCCGCCGGAACTGGGATGGTAATCTACTATATTATCCTTAAATAAACATCTATTCAAACGCACGTCTGAATCGTAAATGCGCATCATCCCAGACTTACCCCATAGCCAATCGGTTCGTAAAACTGTATTCACAAAGAATTCGCAATCATTAAACTCAAAATCAGAACCGGATGTTATATCACCGATAGCACCGTTGGCATCTCCGTACCTTTTAATCAAGCAGTTATCAAATATTGCAATAGTATTAGAACATTGGAAATTCCTAATAGGGTCTCCTGAATGCCAAAAAGTAGAATTCGAAAAACTAAGGTTACTATTATCAGAACTTATCGGCACATTACGCATATCGCACCAATTAAACTCACAGGAGGACCCAGGGAGAAAATTAAGAGTGCAAAAACGTGGCCTAGGTGGAGGAACGTCGCTATCCCAGTTTATTTTATTCAGGGAGTCACCTAAAGCTTCGATTCTACCGTAAACAGGTAGAGAGTCTCTCTTCCTAATTACTATCCTAGCTCCGGATTCAATTACCCAAATTGAAGTATCTGGAACATAGGCACTATCAAGTAGGTAAACGACTGGGCAAAAAGAATATGTAGTCTCCGCTAACGCATAGTCAAGGCAATACATCGCATCTAATACTAACTTTTCGATACTGTTAGTATCATCAGCCCACCACTTTATAAAGAGAGTCTCAGATAAGTCTAAACAATGGACGGGTTCGAAATGGATAAAAACCTCTATTGAATCTCTTGGATGAAAGGAAGAATCGGACGTGCCTGATAAATAATACGGAGTATCTATAAAGAAAAGAACGCTATCTGGGGTCAAACTACCTATATTCTCAAAATAAATCGAAAAATCGTTTTCTTTGTGCAATCCTGTAAAAGGTGCTATTACAGGGGAAGTAGGCAAATACGGAATGAAACGTGCTCCTCCATACCTGCTTTCTAATGCTCCAAGGTCAGGCCCATAACCGAATAGAGGGTCAGGTGGCAATGGCAAAGAAATATCACCTTTATCAATATAAGGGGACAAGCTATCAAGATTATAATCATCGAAGGCTGTATCTACGTAACAAGGATAATCAGTATAGGTTCCTCCGGGGAAAATTCCGCAATAACTATTACTACTCCAAATGGACCCACCGTTACGGTCCATCCGATCGCCTATCAGGCAATTTTTGAATATCCCCTCTGACCTAAGACAAATTCCATCAATATAAATCCCAATATATGCTATTTCGTTGTTTTCGAAAGTACAATAATTAAATTCCTGAACGGAGTAAAATGCCGTGAAATAACCGTAATCGTTGTGATGAAACAAAGACCTATATAATAAAGCACCGCTACCGTAGACTCCGTAGAAACAATGATGGATACTAAGGGAATTTCCGTAGATAAAGCTATTAGTATATCTATAATTATGAATACCTATATTACAATACCTAATTTCGGTATTCTCAATATGCATACTAAGGCTATTATAAACCCCGACTGAAGTGCTTTCGATAAGTGCATAATTAATGGCCGTCGGATATCGAAGCGAAACTCGTTTAAAATATGCAACGAAATCGGGTGAACCTTCTATAAAAAGGTATCCCGCATCGGAATGATAATGAAGTTCATGACCAGTTAAAAACCTTTCTGTCGTATCTATCGTAATAATGGAAGTTCCCGAACGAATAAATAACGTATCCCCGGTCGGGATAATGCAATCCCCCGTCAAAATATACGGACTGCCCGTGCTGTCCCACACGCCGGAGACGGTGTCGGAGACGTAGGTCGTGTCGGCAAAGACAATCGCCGGAAGGATTATTAGAAAAAAGATAATCGCTAAAAACCGCATTTCCCCTCCTAATACTTGACTTCTGAAATCGATTCCTTTTTATTAAGTATAGAGAAACTTGGATAATTATCAAGGAATTTTAGGAAGAATTCTTATTTCGTTACAATCCCGTTGCGCAGTTGGGCTACGCAACGAGTTAAATAAACCCTGCAAAATAGAGAACTTTGTCATTTCGAGCGTCCGCGAGAAATCTTAAATCGTTGTCATTCAAAAGATTTCTCGTCGCTTTGCTTCTCGAAATGACATTTGCGCGCAATTCTGCAGGAGTCATAACTAGTTAAACAATAGGAGAAACTATGCCCTCCCCCGTTAGTAAAATTTCCGAATACAAGTATCAAATCGACAAAGATTTCCAGCCCGGTATGCGCGTCCCCGGCGTGATTTTCGCCGACGAGGAGCTTATCGACCACATAATCTCCGACAACGCATTCCAGCAGGTCGCGAATGTCGCCACACTGCCCGGAATCGTGCGCGCGAGCATGGCTATGCCGGATATCCACTGGGGCTACGGTTTCCCGATTGGCGGCGTCGCCGCGATGGACGCCAAAAACGGCGTCGTCTCCCCCGGCGGAGTCGGCTACGATATCAACTGCGGCGTGCGGATTTTCCGAAGCGACCTGCAGGTCAACGATGTCCGCCCGCGCCTCGAAACGCTTATAGATAATCTCTACGCGCTCGTCCCGTGCGGCGTCGGAAGTTCCGGTAAGATTGTCGCCAGAGGCAAGGAACTCGACAGGATTCTAACGGATGGCGCGCGATGGGCTGTCGATAACGGTTATGGCTTCAGCGAGGATATCGAGCGCACCGAGGAGAACGGCTGCCTCGACGGTGCCGACCCTACGGTTCTATCCGACAGGGCTAAAAAGCGCGGATACGACCAGGTCGGCACACTCGGTTCCGGGAATCATTTTATCGAAATCCAGTTTGTCGAGGAGATTTTCGACGACGAAATCGCGGACTGTTTCGGCTTGTTCCCCGGTCAGGTCTGTTGTTCGATTCACTCCGGCAGCCGCGGTCTCGGGCATCAGGTCTGCGGCGACCACGCGAAATCGCTTGTCTCGAAAATGAGCCGATACGGCATCACAGTCCCCGACCGGCAACTCGCAAGCGCGCCTATCGACTCGTCCGATGGTAGGCGCTATCTCGCGGCGATGGCCTGCGCGGCGAACTACGCATGGGCGAACAGACAGGCGATAATGCACTGGTGCCGCGAGGCGTTCGAGAGAACGTTCGGCAAAGGCGCGGCGAAACTCGGTCTGAACCTGATATACGACGTCGCTCACAACATCGCCAAATTCGAGGAGCACGAGGTCGACGGCAAATCGCGAAAACTTCTCGTCCATCGCAAAGGCGCGACGCGCGCGTTCGGCCCGAGCCGCGAAGAGGTCCCGCAGATATACAGTAAATTCGGCCAGCCGGTCATTATCCCCGGCTCGATGGGCACGGCGAGCTATATCCTCGTCGGCACCGACGGCGCGATGCGCGAGACGTTCGGCAGCACCTGCCACGGCGCGGGAAGGAGATTATCTCGAAAAGCCGCCGTGCGCGCAACAAAGGGAAGGCGCGTCGATACGGAACTCCAATCTAAGGGCATTTACGCCCGATGGCGTGGCCGCGACACGATGCGCGAGGAATGCCCCGAGGCATACAAGGACATCGACCATGTCGTCCGCGTCGTAGAGGGCGCGGGAATATCGAAAAGAGTAGCGCGACTGGTGCCGATGGGAGTCGTAAAGGGATAATTAGAAACCGAAAGGGGATATCGCTTTCAGGAAATCCTCTCGAAAAACATCCGCTCGGGGAGTCGGAATATTAAATAAGATAGTCGAATCGCCGTAGGAGATTATCAATAACGGCCAATATCCCGGCGGGTCGGCACCCAAGAAGGATGCAAAATCCGATTCGACTAACCCGGCTTTTAAATAATTTGTTCTGTAACCATTTACAAACTTGCGTAATTCGAGCGAATCTTCTCCAATAAACAAAAACAAAATCGGGATTTCACCTTTTATTACCGAAATACTATCAAAATATGCTTCATAATCTAACACGCCCGTTCCACAAATACCTAATTTATGGCATATAATAAACCAGTCTTTACCCGCCAGAACGTCGGATATCGATGCCGAGCTATCTAAACTAACGAATACCCTACGTTCCAGCAATGGAGATTCGTCGATTTTGTGTCCAGCAAATAAAGCGAATCCACATAATAGAAATATAAATATAAGGGCGATTCGCTTAATCATCGAAATCGACCTCGTATAGAACCATCTTTATGGCCTCTTTGTCAACCTCCTCCGAAACAACGAGCAAACGGCCGTCTTTATAGATATCCATAAGAGCACCTTTGAAAGGAGCCGTAATACCGATTACCTCCCCGGTCCCCGGCTTGAAGAAGACCAGCTCGCTTTTACCTCCAAGCTCATAATCTATTACGGCCACCGAATCGTTAAAAACACGCGGACAACCTGTATGCGACCATGTTCCTACCCATTCTATATCCTCTTCGAATGTTGTGGTTTCTAACGAACCCTCGTAAGCCCCAGGAGCAATATAAGAGGGAGGTGCGACGTCGAAAACTCCCAATGTGTCCAGTTTCGCGTTATAATAAATAACATCTGGGAATATCGACATAGACGAAAGGAACCCCCTTCCAAAAAGGCATAGTCGATTGGATAAAAAATGTGAGAGTTCCATACCCTCAGGGCTTAAGTATATGTCATAATCGTCCGGGCTGAAAACCGACCCCTCAGAAATAAATTCGCCGGTATTTGCATTGTAGGTTTGAACCGTCAGCGTTTGGGGCCGGCCTTCTTCGTTCATATAGTATTTCCGACCACTTACTACAATCGTATCACCGAGGACCACAATCATCCACGGAATGAACCTCAAATCTGGAATAGAGAAAGCTCCGACGAACGCGATATCCTCCTCGTCGATTCTCCACTTACTTAAGCGGTGCGAACCCTCGTCAGATACCCATAGATAAGGGTAATCACAAAAAAGCGAAATCGCACCAATAAAACAATCGGGATAATTGCCGGTTTCTCCTCCGATTTCCCAAAGCCTTTTTGTGAACCTATCGAAAATAAAGGGTTTCCTAATCGACATTTCGACGAAAGCAAGCCTGCTGTCCGGCAACGATATTATCGAATAAAGGTTCCCTTGCTTTATCCAATTACGGGGCAGTGTCGAAAAGGGATTCGGCATTAAAAAGCTATCGACGACCGTCATTTCTACGCCCATAGTCGATAGGGCAAGAATTAGGCTTAGGATAATGGTTCTTTTCATAATACCTAAAAAAATTATTAGCGCGGGTATTCCCCGCGCTATATGCTGCTATCGCTTCAATATACCTTTACTGCACGACGTGGCACCAATAATCCCCTTGGTTTTGTCTGCAATCTACAATGGGCACCCCATCCTTCCCCTTTGTTAATACCCCGCTATACCATCCAGGGCCTTGCTGATCCGCAAGCCAGCACCTACATGTCACGGGTTGGTCAGGACATGAACAAGTCCTGGTCGAATAACTCCAAGAACCGTCATGGAAATAGTCTGCGAAACTCGCGCCGCCTAAAACCAGCAGCAAACACCCTACCAGAATACCCCTTTTCACTCTTCCTCCTTCGCTTTTGCTTTAAAGGTAACACATAATCCACTAAATACAAGATATTTCTTCGTTTTCTTATGTCAAGTAATTTTTTTATTTTTTTTTATTCTTTTTAAATATATTATAAC
>QNEE01000127.1 GCA_003645085.1 bacterium
ATTAACATTGGCGACCGTTAGAACGAGTTCGGATACATCGACTCTATCTACTGAATACCCCGTCGTCCCGGCGTCGGTGGGATACGGGTCGGTAAGCGCGAATACTATATCCTCGGTATCGAGTATGCAGATTTCCAGAGGGGGATACATATCTACTACGATTGGCGCCAAAGCGTCCTTTATTTTGGAAAGGGTATATGTTTCAAATGTAACAAATTGATATTCGTTGTCGCTAAAGGGAACATCCGGGAAAACTAGCGTTAATTCTTGCCCGGGTTTAAGAATCTGGCAAACAGAATCCGGTGATAATAAGTTCTCTACGGGATATTCTATGCCGTTAACCTTCATTGATAAGGGTTCTTGTTTAATCGGAGTTAGAGGTTCTAAATCGCTATTAGACACGAAGAATATACCGTCGACCCAATAACCGGCTGAATTCCACGATATACGATATTTACAAATCCCAGCAGCATCGGCATTGTTGGGTAATTCGATTACTACAGGGTTTAAGTATAGTCTTTCGGGTAAAGTAGCTATAGAAACCCAATCCGACAATCCGTCGTCCCAAATCAAGATTTCCACTTCCCGTCCGTTATTAGCTAAAGACTCCCAGGGAGCGTAAATAGGTTCGGGCAAGATAATCAATAGGCCAGAACCGTAACTACTGGAAGAGATTTCAAAGTCTAAGAATCCCTTTTCTGAAGAGGAATAGACTATCGTATCATATTCGGCCAGAACGCCCAAAACGTTATTTCCCGCATTATCAATAACCGAACCCGGGACAATCTTCCCGAAATCCGAGGCGGTTTTATAAATTACCCCTGTCCTTTCGCCTGCACCAAGCAATACCGATTCTAACGTATCAAGATTGGCAGTAGATAGGGAGACAGCGTCAAGTATAATTAACTTATCTCCACCTATATCGACCTTAACTTCCCTATATCCATCTAAACCGACAGGCGGGAACTCTCCAAACGAGATTGCGTCGAAACCGCCGCTTAAATGAGGTCGGCCAACCGGGAAAGAAAGAAAACCTCCGAGAAAGTCAGCTAATAACCTATGAAATCTATATGGGTCTCTGGGGCCGGGTCTGGAATCATAGAAGTACGTCATTTCCTTTTCAATAATGCCACAGTGCGGATACCCGTTCCACCAATCGTACATTGCATAGACGTCGAGCCTATATAAAGGTCCATCTGGGAAGTAGTAATATGGATAACAAGCTGTGCGGAAACGGCTAATTAGAGCTTCGAATATAAGGTCATCTCCAGCTATAAAAGTTTCCGTTAAGTGATATGCGTCATGGCATTCTGGGTAATGGTAACAACGAGTAATACTAGGTGTATGCGGTATGCGCCATTTTACTTTCGTACATACTTCGGCTAGGTCCGATTCCAAAACACATGAGGGATTCGTTCTGAAACTGATTATCGGATGTAAATTCGTAGGATTAAACAAAAAAGAAATAGCCGGAGGAACTTCGCACTCTAGTTCTATAATCTCCAAATTCGGGCCGCATAAAGTTGGGAATCGTAAGAAAGCTCCGACGAACGGATAGTCTGTTAATGGGGCTAAATCGTCTAAATTGACACAGATCTCCCACTCCCAAGAGCCTAAATATTCGACGGTAACAGCGTCCTCGGGGACATCACATATAGGGCCGTTTTCCTCGTGTAGCATTATGTGGACGTAATTATGAGACGAAGAAAGGTATTCAGGCCCCGTCATAAACACTCTAAAGCATAACGTATTATCGCCATGGCAGTGCTCAGTAGTCACCGCGGTTATTTCATAAGGGATTCTTGAACCATACCAAAAGTAAATATAAGTACAGCCGTCATAAAGTCGGCTACAATTTTTATAACAATAAGATACATGGTCGCAAACACTAACCGTGGGGCTTGAATCCGGAAGTAGGATAATTTCGAGGTTATACGTTTCACCGTCACAAAGACCGCTGAAAAACGAAGGGTCTATTAATTCCAATAGATTCAAATGGATTTTATATTCACCAAACGTAGTTGTCGAAGTAACCCACCATTCACCAAATGGACTGCATGTTAAGCTGTTGATTATAACATCCATAGTTGTATGTGTGCTTGGGTCGCTAACCTTATAAATCTTGATATCTAAATGTAAATCCGATTCCCATTCGAAATCTCCTGGACGTATAGATATATCATAAATCGGGAAGGCAACATCCGTTAGATTTGTCAAGTCATCATATGGACTTGGGATAGGGAGATGGCATATCTCTGGGCCGGTTCTATCCCAAACGAAGAAGAAGTTCTCTCCTAATTCTCCGTCACAATCGTTACGCCCATTAATCTTTACTTCATAGATACCATCATCGAATTCACCTGAAAAAAAGAAATCCGTATAATCTAAATCGAATTCAATATATCCGTCAGGACACATTGCCGCCGTTATTGAGGAAGAGGGTGGAGGAGAAGTACTCGAATATCGAGTAATCCCTGGTGTTGAAGAAGGGTCATCTAACCCGTAATATACGATTTCATAGTGAAACCAATAATCGGGAGACGGATATGGTGTATCAGGGTCAGGGTCGATACCTTGTAACTCGAATTTTACCTTGAATATATCGCAAGAAGTATGTAAAAGGGTGTGGAACTCCTCATCGAAATGTTCGCTATGGTCGAAAAAGTAATCTGGGTGAGAATCTTCCAATACTCCTATATCAACCCAGTCGGGTGTTGGATCCGTAGGATATTCTGGCACCTTTACCGTTATTTCCGCTTCATCCGCGTCGAAAACTTCAAATGATAAATCTGTTGTATTCGGTCCGCAACCGACGGCATTGTCCTCGAGGTGTAAAGTGATAGTCGCAAGATCGTTGACCCAAGTATCACCTACACTTGTTCCCCAAATATCCGGGTCGGTATCCCAGAAGACTATTAGGTATCCTTCCGAAAGTGGAACAATTTCTGAAGAACCCGTTATGTCACCGTTAATTTCGATTGTCGCTGTAAAGTCTGACATATTTATCCCTGACACCTCGTCAAATATGTGAACAACTATATCATCATAATCCGTAACTCCATCAACATCTGTCAAGTAAATACCGTCGGTAAACTCCGTGACACCTATTGACGAATAAGCGACCGGGTCGCAAAGAACCTCGGGAGGATCGCCGACTAACTCCGGCGGCTCGGTATCGATTGTAAACTGCCAGCAGAGTCTATCGTCGGAAATATCAGTATAACAATCGAGATTTACCGGGAAATCACCAATATAATCATCCGTGCAATAACCAATTTCCGAAGAGAATTCGGAAGTTGTATTGTATCTGATATTCGTTAATTCATCATCGTCGATTTCGTTTTCGTTTCCATCAGTCAAATGGTTTATGTCTGGAGAACTTGGATTGTCGAGACAGATAGTGATTTCCGTTCCCGAAACAAGCCCTCCCCATACGGTTTCGTCTATATCGTAAGTGAAAGCCTTCCAGGTTTCGATATGCCAATTCCCCTCAGCATCTTCGAAGATATCGTCCTCGTATAATGCCCTCTCTTCAAGTAGTGAAGGTGCCGGCATAACGAAATCGTCAGTAGATAAAGAGGGACTATAACCCGATAGCCCACTGCAACCTCTGTCCATTAAGGTAAATACGAGTTTACCGCACGATGTTCCATCATCAGAAAGGGGATTGAAGAAAATAACTTCTGAAGGAGGACCGCTAAATTCCTCATATTCGGGAAAAACGAGATCGTCGTCTATCCCATCTCCATCTTCGAAGGGAACCGGGTCAGTCGGGTCAATATCCCACCAGAGTTGTGCGCGGTATGGTCCATCGAGATCCACGTTGAAGAAACCCCCGACTTGGGCGATGGCGCAATCGTAAATGTCATAACACTTTCGGTTAATTCTGGGATATTCCGGGTCACTAGACCCGGGTTCATCCGGCGAGAACCTGAAATGGATTCTATCCTGTGTCTGGAAGAATTCACCTTCGCTCGGGACGTCCCCTCCGTTAAACTTCGCACGGATGATCGCATCTGTGGAGCCAGAGCCTCCCTCGAAACTGCATCTTGAATCACTAAAAAGAAAATCTCTTCGCTCTTCGAAACTCGGAGTTATCAACGGAGAATACCTGTCTACATACCAACCGCCTCTATCCGTTACCAGCAAAGCGCCCGGTTCGGGGTTTTGTGGGGGAGCATCCATTCCGTCGTATAATTCAATAACGATGTTCCTTTCTTGACAATATAGGATGGACGACATCAAGAAGATTAGAGTAAATACGATAAATTGAGTAGCCGTGGTTTTCATATTATCCCTTTTATTTTAGCAGAACGACTTTGATATAATTTTTAGTTTCAATACGGATTTCAATGAAATAGACCCCAGAACCCATTTCGAGACCTTTTTCGTCTTTTCCATCCCAGATGGCAGGCAATTCCAGAGTCCGGATTAACTTCCCGGAAATACTGTAAATCTTTGCCTTCGCTCCGTGAGGGCCGACGATTCTACAGGATGAATTAAACGGATTTGGCCAAACCCGTGTCTTAAAATTATCGGGTAAGTTAGTTTCTACGATAGCGTCGGCGTCGAGGAAAAAGTCCCAACAAGTGTCTATCGCTGTCGGCATGCAGTCTTTATTGTCGTCGCTGATATGGATGCAGATATAAATGTTTGTGTCGACCATTCCCGGGTCGAGACCTGCGGAAACCGGGTCGAAAAAGATAGTATCTCCGTTTATCCAGATACTGGAATCCCCCCAGACTATAGTTGAATCGAGGAACGTGAAGGAAATGGATGAAGTATCGATTCCGGAAGTATCAGTTGCAATCAGCGAAATCGTATCCAAAACCATTACAGTCTCGCCCACCGCCGGTTGAAAAGCCGAAAGCTCCGGCGGGTATTCGTCGATTGAGACGTAGTATTCCCAGCAGATGGAATCGTAATGCCAGAATCCACTTGTATCCACGATAGTCTCGATACAAAGAAGTATCGTATCACCGTCGGTGTAGCTATGTGGAGGAATCGAGAAGACGAAGGTCGTGTCGCCTATAAGCTCCAATTGAGGCGAAGAAGTGTCGTAAACACTGCCCTCCCACCATATTCTAAGGCTTTCCGGTTCAATTCGACCGAAATTGGATATGTCGGTTTGAATAAATACGGTATCGTCAAAACAGATGAAGACTTGGCCCGGTGTCGGGAAATGTGTGAAGTGTGGAAAGAGACTACAAGTCGTCAACCATCTCAAGAGTTGCAGATTATTATTCGCAGGATACCCGCTCCACGCATGCCGCCAGGCGGTGAAATCCGTGTGAAATATAACCGTGCCCTTGCCATAATGAGATAATCCGAGGACTACAGGTTGAATCTCATCCAGAGTCGTATCGCTACAGAACCAGGAAAAACCGATTGGCGAGGTTGTAGCAAGGGTAATAGCCGGTGGATAAATATAAACCGAAGAACCGAGAGAACCATAGACAGGATCGGTCATTGGCGGTATTAGAGGATTATCAGTGAAATAGTAATAAAAATAATACCACCCTCCGGAACCAATACATTCGATAGAATCATAAGCCGTCGTTTGCGCCGGTTCGATGCCCAAAAACCAGCCGTCGAGGCTGTCGTAGATTATTCCAAAGCTCCCCGTCCAACCGCTACAATTCTCGCCCCACATAAAGAGAATACCGCCGTTATAAACGAATCTTCGAAATTCCAGGATAAGTGAGTCCGGATAAGGGTCAGCACTTGAATACGGTTCGCCTACTCTTGGTGGGACGAAGTAAACATCGACAGAATCAAAATGGATTTCCGTTGTAGGAGAATCCACACGGAAATAAGAAAACCACGATGATAGGGAATCGTAAAAATACGGAACAGGCATCATTCCCGTGGCAAATATCTTAATATAAGAGCCGTCAAACCCCGCCCTGCAACCGGGATTTTGCGCGGAGAGAGATGCGGCAAGCAACAGGGCTAAAAGAAGCGCGAATGTTATGGCGGTGGGTTTCATAGAGTTAACCCTTTACTCCTATTAATCGAAATCCGCACATTCTCCCTCCTCCGGGGATACCCTTACGCCCCACGTGGGAGAGCATTGCGCCCGCCACATATTTACTGAAACCCAAGGTTGGTAATCGGTTAAATTGAAATCTTTATCCAGGTGCGTGGGGTAATAGGACATTTGGTTCCATATATTACGGCAAGGAGCCCATTCCGGGGCGGAGACAATATGAATATCTCTCGATGAGCCGCCCGGGATAACGATTTCGGCATGCCCGTCGCCATCTACATCGGCAATAATGTGACTGTGCTCATTTTCTCTAATATAGATCCAAGGGCCACTCGAAGTGGGATTCCAAATATTTGGGGGGCTTGTAGAACAGTCTATAATTATAGGTCCCCACCAATCGCTTATGACCGTTATTTCAGCCAATCCATTAGCATCGAAGTCTGTTAAAGCAAAATCCGGATTGTCAAACTCCCCATAATCCCATAGTGAAGATGCTGGGATACTCCATTGTGGAGTAGCGGTAGCAGGAGAAAGCAAGCTCAGACCGTCGAAAACATATATAGCCTCAGGGGTTCCAACAGCGACGTCGGGGACTGATTCGTCTTCTGAGTCTAGGTTGAAGATATTAGCAATTGCAGGGCTTGATGACCAACACCCTTCAGGAAAAGGATAATGCCCTTTATAATCCCAAACAGTTTCGCTTGGACCAGAACTCATAAGGGAATATACGTGTAGCTTTCCAGCGACTCCGTGTATGTATTCTACCGTGACAAGCTCGGGCAAATCATCATCATCACAATCTAGGTTTGCAATGGCGAAATCTCCGCCACAGAACACTTGAGGACCAGGTGCACCAGAATCGTCATGTCTTCCGTTAATTTCAAGGACTTCCGTACCGGGAGACACACTGAAAATCATAAGCCCCGATGGGTAACTATGAAAACCGGCTGAGTAATAACCGGCTTTCGCACATACTATCTCGCATTTACCATCACCGTCGAAATCCACGCATGATACTTTACTATAAACAGCACCAGATGGAATTTCAGTTAGATAAGGAGTCGAACCATCGGCAGAGGACCAAATTTCTGGACTGGAGTCGTAAACTGTAGCGCCATTTATACAGAAGAGTGCTTTGCCCGATGTAGGGCACCATAAACAAATATCCCCAATATCATCACCATTAACATCTCCTATAGCAGGACCATAGTCGTTGAAATGGTAAGTACCTTGTTTGTGAGGTTCGCTAAATCCGGGTATACTAACAAACGACTCTAATATATGAGTATCGAGATTAAGAGAAAAAACCCCTATTCGTCCAGTATTAGAAGCACCGCTGTTGCCGTAATATACGATTATTTCAACGTTTCCGCCCCCTTCCCCTTCCAAATTAGCTATAGCCGGAGAACCAACGAAATTAATATCCGATGGCCAATCATCAACAATAGGACGATCATTAAGGGGGTCGAGAGAAGGGTCGGGGTGATAATTATCCGCTGTGGTGCTAGTAAAAACTCGTAAATTACCGGATCCGTCACCAAAGATAATTTCGATATGACCATCGCCGTCTATATCGCCACAAACAGGACTTGTGGCGAAATCGGTTCCACCAAAATCGCCAGACCCCTCTTCTTCTATTGCGAAACACCAACTAAAGGCAAGAAAAGATACAATTAGGGATAGAATTAAAAATAGCCGCATTTTAACCTCCAATTCAGTTTTTAATAGTCTTTGACCGTTTTCTAATTTGAATATTAAGGGAATGTTAGGCTAAAATGACCCAATTAAAATTAGGGCCTTTAAATTGTAAAATAAAACATAAATCGATTATATATCGTTTTACCGAATTCCCCAAAAAGCTATATTAGTAATTTACGCAAGAACCCGCTTTTTGCAACAATTATTTTCTTTTTTTGCTTGGTCTATAATCCCCTCTTGCCCCCCAATCCTATATCTGGTATAATCTTATCAGTTATCATTAATCCAAGCCTATGCACCAATGCCTACTCTACGCCCGCGTCTCCACGGAGAAGCAGGCGCAAAAAGATTTATCCATTCCCGCGCAGATAAGCGCGATGAGAGACTTTGCTAAGAAACAAGACTTCAAGGTCGTTGGAGAATACATCGACGAAGGGAAATCCGCGAAGACCATCAACAGGCCGCAACTCAAGAGATTATTAGAGCGTTGCAAGAAAGACAAAATCGACGTCGTCCTCGTCCATA
>QNEE01000128.1 GCA_003645085.1 bacterium
CGATAACCTCGCCGACACCTTTCGGAAAATCTATCGGTATCTCGAAACTGAGGCCGTCGCGGCGGGCTTTGGCCTCCTCCTTGGCACCCTCCCAGGCGTTACGCTCCCAGTAGATACGGTTGAGATAGTCTATAAATTGGTCGATGGGGACGACCCTCGGCGCGTAGGGCTTATGTCCGAGAACCCATTCTTCGATGACCACAAATCCGAAACTCCAGTAGACCGTAACGACATAGCGATGGTCTAAAGCGGCGTAGGACAGAAGGGCGAGTTGGTTGTCGGTAGTATCTATCGCCGAGAAATCGTAATCGTCAGGAATAAACCTATCCTCGAGGGGGAGGAAGTATCTCCCCTCCTGCCGAAGCGAAATCTCGACTCCCTGACCAAATGCGATACCGAAATAAACCGAAAATATCAGCAGAAAGAGAGCTACGATATTGAATTTATCTGTGGTCAAAGTGTTATAACGAGTGAACGGCGTCGAGTTTCAGAACAGCATACAAGGAATTATATTTATCCTCGGCTTTATTTATATTGTTATGTCTTGACATTTGAAAAATAGTTTAATAAATTCGAACAAATCCGAAATTAACCCTAAAAATGGAGGAACTATGCTAACTCCCATTGTTATTCTTATCTTTTTCGTCGTCATTCTGCTGGCCAGTATGATACGTATTCTAAAGGAATACGAGCGAGGCGTAATATTCCGTCTCGGGCGGGTAATAGGTTTCAAAGGCCCCGGTCTAATCCTGCTTATTCCGGTTGTCGATAAGATGGTCCGTGTTTCGCTCAGGACTATCGTTATGGATGTTCCGCCGCAGGATGTTATTACTCGCGATAACGTATCGGTAAAGGTCAACGCAGTGGTGTATTTCCGCGTTCTCGACCCACAGAAAGCGGTAATCGAGGTGGAAAACTACCTCTATGCGACCAGCCAGCTCGCTCAGACAACTCTCCGCAGCGTTCTCGGCGAAAGCGAACTCGACGAGCTTCTGTCAGACCGTGAGAAAATCAACCAGGAGCTTCAGCAGATAATCGACCGCGCAACCGACCCGTGGGGAATCAAGGTTTCTATGGTCGAGGTCAAACACGTCGACCTACCATTAGAGATGCAACGTGCTATGGCCGCGCAGGCCGAGGCCGAACGTGAACGCCGCGCCAAGGTTATTTCCGCCGAGGGCGAATTCCAGGCGGCGCAGAAATTATCGGACGCCGCAAAGATTATAGGCGAATACCCGGCCGCTATACAACTGCGCTATCTCCAGACTCTCGGAATTATCGCTGCAGAGAACAATTCGACGACCATTTTCCCAATCCCCATAGAGCTTATCAGGCCCTTTATGGAGATGGGTAAATCCGCCGAAAAATAAGCAGTCCACGTGCCAGTGTAACGGGATAAACGCAGTAATATTAAAAAACCCCCGGCGAAAACCGGGGGTTTCTATTCTGGATATCTGGTTGCAGATTAATAGGTATTCAACGCGATACAGGTGATAGTTCTTTGAATACCCGGCACCTTGCGAAGCTGCTCGATAATCTCCTCTTTAAGCGCTTCTATCGTTTCGGCTTCGACATAACAGATAACGTCGTGAAGTCCGGTTACGACACGGACACCGGAGATGCCGTCGATTTTCCTAAGGTCTTCTGCTACTTGCAGTTCGCTGCCTGTGGCAACGTTGATAAGCATATAGGCCCCTGGTTTCATCTGTCCTCCTTGCATTGTAATTTTTGCTTGTGATAGATAATAATACACCGGCACAAATGCCCTGTCAAGTTAAAATACGATTTTGGATAAATCGTTAAAGATGGGCTGCTTCTAAATCTCTAATCGAGATTGCTGATTTTTGTCGAGAAATGATTGACAAGCGTGTCATCGCGAGCCGAAGGCGAAGCAATCTCGATTCGTTATTCCGACCTCAAAAAAACCTGTTTCCGTGCATATTCGCTAACCGACCGGCAGAACTTTTTATAACTTTTGTAATCCTCGACCGGCACTATGCGCTTTTTCAATCTGTATTCATCCTCGAAAATTATGCTGTCGCCCTCTTTTCTGTAATTTGCCCTATAAGCAGTGTAAGGGTTATCGAGTTCTATATTTCCGGGCAAGTATTCGATTGCGAAATCCTCGGGGATTTCTATCGTAATTTTATGGCTCATTTTATAAGGTGCGGTGTATTCTATCGGGAATCGCCGTTTTGCGAGCGAAACCTCCTCGAATTGATAATCTTTTTCGATTTGCGGGATTTTTATTATCCATAAATCGCCCGCCGTTATCGTATATTTAGGCACCCTGAACGAGACTCTTTCTTGAAAAGGCACCGAGAGGTCGTCCACTCCCGGAAGCGACCAGTCGGTTACCTGCGCTCCGGGGATAATGTAACTTATCCAATCCTGCATAATTACACCTCGCCGGTCGGCTTGCCGATATTCCCAGTAACCGCGGTAACTACCCTCGTAGTCGCCGACAAGACTCGATATGTAATCTGCTGTCAGGTTGCCTTCGATATCGAGGGTTGCATTTATTTCGATATGTATCGCATTTTCATCGGGAGTAGGTGTGTAGACCGTATCCCAATCGCGGCAGAGCGCGCAGACATACGTTACGCCGACACAATCCGAGCGAAAATAGGGGAAGTTATACGACGTCGTGGTAGCATCGAGAAAGTATCTCTTTCCGTCGACGATAGCGAGGGTAATCGCATGGTTACCGGATAGGTCGGGTATATCGCGCGGGACATCTTCCTCGTCGTTTGTCATAACGATTATAGGGTATGCCTCGACACCTATTTCGCGGAGCATAGTTGCCAATAATATCGATTTGTCGGTGCAGTCGCCGTATTTTTTCTCGAACGTCCATTTTGCGGTATGGCCCGTTTCACCGCTGGCTACGGAGCCTTTTATACTTATATAGTGAATCTCCTGTTGAACCCAGATATATATCCTGTTGATAGAATCCGGCATATCCGTTGCGCCCTCGACTATCTCGGCGACAACGGATTTTATTTCCGGGGTCGCGACCATCCGGTTACGTTGCAGTTCGCCGAGCCAATCGTAGATATAATCCCAGTTCTGGAAAAGTGTGGCGTCATAGCGTGGAACGAGGTCGCCGTATGAGGGTGCCTTTATCTCCTCGATAAACGGCGGCGAATTTTCGACCACCCATTCGTAGACGCGCGTCGTTTCGGTCTCTGTAATAGTGGGGGAGTCGTTGCCGTTAGGCCAGTTGTAATTACGGAAATTCAGTTCCCTGTCTTTCGGGATAATCACGGTGCAGCGGCTTTCCAGTGTTGGAACATCGTCCTGAAAATAGAAATATGGAGTAAAGAAGTTTTTATCGAACGGATTATATGTTTCCGACTCAGAAATATATTCGACTATCGAACCTACCGAGACCTGCGGGAACATCGCGGAATAGGTCTTGCCGTAATCGAAGAATACACCGCCTTCCGAAGGTTCCGTTATAGTATATTGCGTCGTATCCCACCAAAAATGCTCGTTTTCGGGTGTAATAGTCCTCTCGAAAAGGATTCGGGCGCGACTTCTTCCGTCCTCGAAATACCTTGCGCTTTGTCCCCAGTGGAGTTTGCTCGATTTTAGTATTTTTCCGGCGAAATGATAGCGATAAACCCGCGTGCCGTTCTCTCGAAGAATGTTCGTTCCGTGGTCGATAATCACGATTCCCGCAGCGTCGGGGTATTTGCTTTCGGCGTTTTCAGCGGCTTCGAGCAGGATTTCAGGCGCGGTCGCCATTTCGGCATAGGCTTCAGCAATCGGCGCTTTTTGGGTTTCGATATCCGCCGGCTTTCCGATTATTATCCGCGATACCTCTTCACGGTCGAACGTTTCGCCGTCTAATACGAATTTCCCGTTTTCGAAATTTATTTCGCCGCCGGAGTAAGAGCCGCCGTCGGATAAATCGATAACGTCGCCGAAGCTCACAACCGCTATAAAAAGCGCGATTAGAATAGATATTTTCACTATAATCTCCGTTATGTTTATCGACAAACGAATCCCGCAAAACAGTCGAATATTATGTCTTTGCGAGAAGCGAAAGCGACGAAGCAATTTTAATAACTTATTGCCAGACAATAAGATGAGATTGCCGCGCATTATCGAAACAAGGTTCGTCCCGAGACCCGTATAGGCAATAACTGAATACACAAATTTAGCGGGGCATATTTATCGATAAAATTATTCGGTTTTACGGCAATGTCAAGTTCAAACGGTTTTTCGCGGGAACCGGCTGACCCTACGGTTTTGTAGTTTCATTCCGTTTTTCCACGCGGAATGCATATCGAAAATCGAGATATAAAATGCAAAATGACAATACAAAAAATTAAAATACAACAACACTGTTGCCCCGGAGTTCTCTTTTATGATTGGGTATTCGACAATCTTACATTGCGTTTGCAAGAAGAATATAGAGAAGGATTTCTCGTTGACCCCGTAATGACATGGTGTTTCCCGAGAGCACGATATACCACGCCCATGATTTTTTTTATTATGAGTTGATTTTTTCGGAATAAATCGTTAAAATACCAAAATATGGACACACAGATGCTAAAAAAAGTATTTATCGCCACACTCGGTTGCCCGAAAAACGACGTCGATTCCGAGGTTCTTGCCAGATTTCTCTCCGAAACCGGCTGGATAATTGTGGATGCCCTCGATGACGCAGAAATAGCCATAGTCAACACCTGCGGATTTATAGAGTCCGCTAAAAAGGAGAGTATCGAGGCTATCTGGGAAATGGTTACTGCGAAAGAAAACGGGCTTATAGGTAAAGTCGTCGTTACGGGTTGTCTCGCGGAACGCTACGGAGACGCTCTTGTCGAGGAGATTCCGCAACTGGACGCGGTCCTGGGCAACCGCGATATGAGCGAGATACCGGGCTTTCTTGCCGAGGCTATCCATACCGGCAATAGGGTTTATCGGGCGAACCCCGCGAATTTCTCGTGCGATTGGTATGAGCGCCCTACTGGCCATTCCCATCCGGCGTGGGCCTATCTAAAAATATCCGAAGGCTGCGATAACGCCTGCTGCTATTGCGCGATACCGCGCATTCGTGGCCCGCTCCGGAGCGTGCCAATAGAATCTCTGCTTCGGCAAGCGCAGTATATCATCGACTCCGGCGCGCGAGAGATAGTCATAATCGGACAGGACACAACGGCCTATGGCCACGATATCGGCAAAAAACTGTTCCCGGAACTTATTAAACGGTTATCCGATATAGAGGGGGATTTTTGGATACGTGTTCTCTATGCTCACCCCAAAAATCTCGACACGGATAATATAAAGGCGCTGACCGAAACCCCGAAGGTCGTGCCGTATCTCGAACTGCCGATACAACATTTTTCCGACCCGATACTCGAACGAATGGGCCGCGAGGTAACCTCTGCAGAGATACGCGAGAAAGTCGCCATCTTGAAAGAACTTCGCCCCGATATCGCACTGCGAACCAGCGTGATTGTTGGATTCCCCGGAGAGACCGACGATGATTTTAATCGGTTGGCGGATTATATCGAAGAAGGCTATTTCTGCCACGGTGGAGTATTCGAGTATTCCGAGGAAGATGGCACGATTGCTGCTTCTTACAGCGGCAAAATACCAAAAGAGACCTCGGAGACGCGAAAACATTTAATCGAGATGATTTTCGACCGCGTTATCTGCGAAACCAACCGCCGGATGGAAGAACTAACAATGCCTGTTCTCATCGAAAATGCGGGCATTAGACCCGGATTACTCTGGGGAAGAACGCAATACGACGCGCCTCAGATAGACAGAATGGTTCGGGTTCGCGGGAACGCTTCGGTCGGGGAAATCGTCGATGTAAATATAATCCGTGGCACCGAATATCACTTGCTGGGAGTGCAGGAATGACCCGAACGGTTTTCATAGTGCTTATTCTAATATCGCCCGCGGCTGTTTTGGGGCAGGATTATATGGCGATATACAACGAAGGGGTTAGTCTTATCGAGGCAGGCCAACCCGCCGAGGCAAGACTCAAATTCCAGGAAATCCTTAAATCACCACAGGACAACGGCCTGCACGATAATGCCGAATACTGGATAGCGGTAAGCTATTTCGACGAGAAACGCTACGATATGGCGATAGAGCACTACCGAAGGGCGCAGGTTATCCCCGACGGCAATAAGGCTGCCGCGGCACAATACGAACTCGCCGTCGCCGCCGCCAATTCCGGGGATAGCTCTGGCGCGATTTTAGAGTTCTACAAACTCAAAACTCTATATCCAAATTCCGGATTGGGCGAACGAGCCGACAAGAAAATAAAAGCCCTCGGCGGAACGATAGCGCCTAAAATACCAAAACACGGACCTTTGACCCCGACACTCGCAGCAGCTTCTCCGCAAGAACCCGCGACAGAACCAGTAACCGAACCCGAGCCGGAAACGGTTCCCGAGACGAAACCATCTACCGAACCGGGCGCGCCGCCCGCTACTTCCGAAAAACCGGAAACTCGACCTGAACCTAAAGAACCGGAAACAACGCAACCGACCCGCCGAAGAAGAACCGTCGAGCCTGTGCCATTAGGCTCCGTTCCCGTAGAACCGACCGAGACAGCAGTCGAAGAAATAGAACCGGTAGAAACTGTTACCGAACCGGAAACCGAGGAAACGCGCGCGGGAAAGCCTGTGGAATTGGCATCGGCGGAACTCGGACGAACCGGCGAAGAGCCTGCAATTGCCGAAGAGAAACAACCTGCTGAACAAAAGCCTTCCGTTGTCGCGAGAACCCCTACCGAAACACCGCGAACCGAAGCGGGATACAGCTCTACCGAAAACGGCGGCACCACGGAACCTATCGAGGGCGATACAGCACCATTGACCGTCGACCCGCGTTCTCTG
Organism: bacterium; assembly: GCA_003645085.1. Classification (GTDB taxonomy): domain Bacteria; phylum UBP14; class UBA6098; order UBA6098; family UBA6098; genus QNEE01. The sequence goes on from QNEE01000128.1 coordinate 6,867, forward strand.
ATTCGTCCCGAGGATAAGAGGGGTTTCTGATGCGAATTACGAGCCGTGTGGCTACAGCTTTTGTTCTAATGCTGCCATTCGTGATTTCCTGCGCGCAACAACAGAGCGTTTTGAAACCGGGCAAATCAGAAGCCGACCAATTATTCTCAAAAGCAAAAACCTATTATGATAAGGGCAAATGGGGCAAAGCCGCTAAACTTTTTACGGAATTTGTTTTTTCGTATCCATTCGACGATAGAATCGCAGAGGGGACTTATCTTTTGGCGGATAGCTATTATAACAACGAAGAATATAAGCTCGCTATCTCCGAATACAGGCGGGTTACTCAACGCTTTTCCGAAAGCGAATTCGCGGAACGAGCCGAGCTTATGATTGCCGAATCCTATCTGGCCGCCTCTCCGCGAGTCGCTCTGGAACAGGACGACACCGAAACGGCACTCGAGGCTTTCCGGGATTTCATAGCGTATCATCCCAAATCCGAATATATTTCGCAGGCGCAGGAGGGTATTCGCCGCTGCAGGGAGAAACTCGCCGAAAAGGAATATCGCGCCGCCGAATTATATTATAAACTCCGAAAATGGGATTCGGCCATGCTTTATGCCGACCTGATTATCGAAGAATACGCCGGCACAAGCTCGGTTCCGAAAGCTATGTTGCTCAAAGGGCGCGTGTTAGAAGAGCAACTGGAGCAACCGGAAGCCGCTATAGAAATCTTTCGACGTATAGTCGAGAATTACCCGGATACGGAAGCGGCGGGCGAGGCCTCGAAACTCCTTCGGAAGATTGGAGGCTGACAATGCTCTCTCGCGGTATTTTCGGCGGAAGTTTCGACCCACCTCATAC
>QNEE01000129.1 GCA_003645085.1 bacterium
AAATATAAAAAGATAAACGGCAAAAAACCGATTTTTTATCCGATGTTAAAGAATAACCCGTTTTTCAGTAATCTCTAATAGATAAAAAGCCCGGTTCCGGTATTTTTTTTAGCTAAAATTTACGGAATCGAGTTATCTCTGCGGAACTCTATCGGTTATATATTTTATGTCTTTTTCCGCTCGGGCTGGCACGCTCCGTGCATTGTTCTCATAGGGTTTCCGAACACATTATATCGAACGCACGGACTCCCACCCCCCCCAAAAACTCCACCCTCGCGCCAGCCCTAAATCCTCGTTTGAATTCTCCCGCTTGTTTTTAATGTCATAAATAACAGACCGTTGATTCTCTAACGATTTTTCCGGAAATTCCTTACCTAATTTGTGGTTGACTTTGCGGTTAATACCAGTATAATAATTTAGTATGAGGAAATATTACTACATTCTGTCTATTTTATCTGCGCTTATACTTGTGGGAGCGGAGGATATCTCTGCGGAAAACAACCCGCAAGTTTGGAAATGGTATAGCTTCTCCGAGGCTTATCCGATGGCTATCGAACAGGACAAACACCTTATCGTGAATTTCTATTCGCTCGGTTGTTTGTGGTGTAATAAATTGGATAATGAAACATTCGGCAACAGCGAGATTCTCAAAGAATTGTCCGACAACTTCGTCGGCGCGAGAGTGAATATCGGCTCGAACCGAACTGTCGAATGGAAAGGGAACCTTATTACCGAACGCGAACTTGCCAGGCTGTTTTTCGTAAGAGGAACGCCGTATCTGGCTTTTGTGGACACGACGGGAACGGTTATCGCCACCGTTCCGGGTTATGTCCCGCCGGATAAATTTGCACCGATGCTTAAATATATCGGCGGATACTGGTATAAAGAATTCACCTATCAGGAGTTTCTTGCCAGCGAGGAGGCGTTAAAAAAGAAGAGGAATGAAGAATGAGTGTGTCGAGACTATCGATTTTGGCGACCGCCTTCAGGGGCGGTTTTATATTGATAGTTTGCCTGTGCACTGCAAGTGGCCTTATCGGACAGGTTATCCTATCGGAGATAATGAGTAATCCCGCTGGTGGAGAGACCTCTATTCCGGGAGGAGATTCAAACGAGTTTATCGAGCTTTATAATACGGGGACTGATACCGTAGATTTGTCCGGTTGGACATTCGACGACGGTGATAGCGACGATGAGCTTATCTATGCTTCGTTCATAATGTCGCCTCTTCCGGACGACCCCGACGGCATTTACGACACGATGCTGCTTCCGCCGGGAGGATACGCGATTATACTCGACCCGGAATATATCGACCCGGCAAACGACCAGCCATACGATTGGCCTGCTGGAGCAGTAATTTTAACTATTGCTACGACGACCGACCTCGGCGGTTCGCGGCTCGCGACGACCGACCCTATTACCTTATATAATAATGTAGGCGTTCCAATCGATTCTTTCCCGAATCCTTTCGACCCGGGCGACGGCGTCAGCGCCGAGCGGACGGCACCGGTTCAGACCGCGGATTGGTCGGCGTCGATTGCGCTCTCCGGAAGCACCCCCGGTTATCGCAATTCGCACTGGCCTTTTGCCAGCGACCTGTCCTTAGATTCGCTCACCACTCCGGAAAATCCGGCTACCACCTCTCCGGTAACTGTTCTTGCTCATATTAAAAATGTGGGAGAAAGTGGTTTCGACGGGGGAAAAGTATATCTTTTTCGGGATACACTCGAAACCGAGGTTCTCGATTCGGCAAATACCGGCTATCTCGGAGTGGGAGAAAGTGGGGAAATCGCTCTGACGGCGGATGTCGCCGACGGTTCGTATCATTTCTGCGCCCGGCTTTCCGGCGACGATAATCCTATGAACGACGAGGCTATATTAGCCGTTTTCGTGGGGCCTACCGGTTGGCCGATTTGTATCACCGAGATAATGTTTAAACCATTTACGGGGGAACCGGAATGGATAGAACTTTATAATTGGGGCGAACAAGCAATCGACCTATCCGGTTGGCGGGCTGGCGACGCCGTCGACCTATACGATATCCCCGATACGGTATTGTCACCAGAAAGTTTTCTTGTCCTTTGCGCGGACACGGCGGCGTTCGCGGATACGATTTGCGAGGGTGCGATACTACTCGAACCCTCGAACTGGCCGGCGTTGAACAACGACAACGATATCGTCCGTTTGTTTGATAGCGACGGATTGCCTCGCCACAGCGTCGGCTACGACGAATCCGCGATGGGCAATTGTATGGATTACGGCATTTCGGCGGAGGTCGTAGAGATAGGAAACTCTTCGGTAGGCTGCAGCCCGGCGGGAAGCACTCCAGGCTGCGAAAACGCTATATGGCTGGTAAGACCCGACAAGTGCGATGTGGACGCCGACCCCAATCCGTTCGACCCGTCCGAAGGCCCGACTATTATCGACATCAACCTGCCCGGAACGGGAATAACTGTCGCGATATACGACCGTCTGGGCCGGAAACTCGTTACGCTCGCCGACCCCGAAACGCCGAAGGGATTGAGTTTCCCGTGGGACGGTCGCGATAGCTCCGGCCAGGTGCTACCTGCGGGGATGTATATACTCTTCGCGAAAGATTCCGAGAGCAACAGCGCGAAGACCGTAATAGCTATTAAGGGTGGTCGATGATGATTTGGCCGCGACCTAAAGACCCCGATTCCGCGCGGCAGGTAGACCGCGCTCTAGAGATTGCGCGCCAACTCTGTAGAATCGGCTATCCGAGCTATCTAATCGGCGGCGCCGTCCGCGACAGTATACTCGAGATACCGACGCTCGACGTCGATATTTGCACCTCCTGTCCGGCGGATATTATACGCGAATCGCTGCCCGAAGCCAAACCGTGGGGACCGCGCCGATACTCGGTTTTCCGTGTAGTTACCGAGTTAGGAGAAATTGAAATAGCTCATTTTCGCAAGGAACTGGACTACGATGGCCGCCACTGCGTTATCCAGCTTGTAGATAATTTCGAGGAAGACGTGCACCGCCGCGATTTCACAGTAAACGCAATAGCGGTGAACCCCGACACATTAGAAGTGATAGATTTAGTCGGCGGTTTTGCGGACATATCGGCGAGGGTTATCCGCGCTATCGGCGAGCCGGCAATCCGATTCAAGGAGGATAGGTTACGTATGCTCCGCGCGGTTCGTTTTGCGGCTAAGTTAGGTTTCCGTATGGAGAACGCAACATTATCTGCTATAACACTTGAGGGAAGTGGCATTAAGTCATTGTCGGCCGAAAGAATACGTAACGAATTATCCGCTATTGTTTCGGGGCCGCACCCCGGCAGAGGTATGCTGATTGCCCACGAACTCGGACTCTGGGAACATCTCTTCCCCGAACGCGCCGACGACCCACAAAGCCGGGGCTGGGAAAGAAAACTATCCACCGCCGAACGCGCCGCTCAGGCCGGTTTAGACAAAACGGTTATGTGGGCATTGTTTTTGCTTCCAGCCGGCGAACCGGAAGAAGAGGACATCCTGGCTGTCGCGGATGCTATCCGCAGGCTTAAATTTCCGAAAAGAGCGGGACAACGCATTCTGGAGCTTTGCAAAGCGGTTCTCTACGCAAAAAACTTCGCGGACATACCGCTTCGTATCGCAATCGAAATAGCGGACGCGCCCTACCTGGAATCGCTGCGCGAACTTGTATATATCCGCGACCCAAACGACGATTTCGAAACAGAACTTGCCCGACGTTTCCCGATGCTCGATAAACCCCCCTTTCTAACCGGAGAGGCTCTCAAAAAGGCGATTGCCGGTATTGCCGGTAACGAAGTCCGGAGAAGACTTATCGCGCTGAGGGGTGCCGAGCTTTCCGGGAAAATCCGCTCCGCCGAAGAAGCCCGAGCGTTTCTTGCCGATAAACCCAGACATCATCAAAGAACGCGTCTTTAAACCGATTTCCGTTAATAGCTTGTAGCATTTATTAAAAGTATCGCATTAAGAAAAATTTTTATTAAATATCTCGTTTGGAATCGTTTTTTCTACCCCCTTAAGACAATTCCATTATCTTATTATCCCGCAAAGAAATAGCTATTCAGGAAACGGCATCTTCCTAAACCTAAAAGCGAACAAATGTTCGTATCTCATTGAGTTTCAATAGGTTGCAATAATAAATTTTTAAATTTTCCTCTTGACAAACAATCTTCTCGTTCTTATAATCTTCCTGTGGAGAAAAATGGCAAATTAGTATTGATTTATACCTAATTAAAAAAGAATTGTGGGAGATTAATAACTATGTATTCTGGAAGATTCGAACACAGATTGGATGCAAAAGGCCGTATTCAGGTTCCAATGGCTGTTCGCAGAACCGAAGTAAATAGAAATGGCGACAGATTCGCCTTCACATTTAAAATCCTCGGGGAATCGATAAAGGATGTATTTCGGAAGATTCGAACATAAGGTCGACGCGAAAGGCCGCGTTCAGGTCCCGATATCGCTCCGCAGAGCCGATATGGACAAGATTTATGACCGTTTCGTTCTTGTAAGAGGAATAGGCGGTTGCCTTGCATTATTTACAAAAGAAATTTTCGAGGGTTTTGTCGACGCGTTCGACCCGGAGGTTCTCGGGGATATGGGAAGGGTCGAATTTATGCGCCAATTTTATTCACGTATTCACGACGTCGAATTAGACAGTCAAGGGCGCGTGCTGCTGCCACGGCTTTTGAGGGAAGAAGCTGGTATTACAGATTCTGCTTTATTTTTAGGCGCGGGCAAATGGGTCGAGATATGGGACAAGAACCGCTACGAGGAATACACTCGTTCGTGCGAACTGTCCTACGACGATATTGCCCGTCCTTTCTTTGGAACGTTGGGACGTTCGAAACCCGAAAAAAGGCAGGATGTCCTCGCCGAGTGAAACTCACCGTCCGGTGATGAGCCGGGAGGTTCTTGGGTTTTTGCTCGACGCCCCCGGCGAAATTTTCATCGATGCAACATTGGGGGATGGCGGACACGCCCGGGCACTATTGTCCGAACGTCCCGACATCGTTCTTTACGGTATCGACCGCGATATCGAAGCTATCGAATTTGCCAAAGAGAGATTGTGCGGTTTCGGACACCGAATCCAGTTTATCCATGGCAGATTTGGGGAGATAGCTAAAAAACGGGATATACCTCCGGCGGCAGGAGTGCTCTTTGATTTAGGTTTAAGCTCGAGACAGGTTGACAATCCGGAACGAGGGTTTAGTTTCAGCCGCGACGCCAGGCTCGATATGAGAATGGACACATCGCAAAAGACCACCGCTTACGATATAGTGAACGAAACATCGCGCGGCGAACTAACAAAAATTATCGCTACATACGGCGAGCAACCCGGAGCGGGTAGAATTGCCAGAGCTATAGACGTCTACCGGGAAAAAGAACCCATCGAGACGACGCTCGAGTTGGCGGGAATAGTCCGGAAGGCCATCCATCCCGCCACTGCGGCGGACCTCGCGCGCGTTTTCCAAAGTATCCGGATAGTGGTGAACGACGAACTCGGCGAACTGAAGCGCGGATTGGCTGGAATGCTCGAGGTTCTGATGCCCGGCGGGATAATGGTCGTAATAAGCTATCATTCTCTCGAGGACCGGATTGTCAAGCAGTTCTTCGTTACCGAGGAAAAAGGATGTATATGCGACCCGGATATGCCCGTATGTCGGTGCGGCCACAAACCACGACTCGAGCGATTGACAAAAAAGCCGATAGTTCCGTCCGAGAGCGAGATAAAGGAAAACCCGAGAGCGCGGTCGGCAAAACTCAGAGCGGCGAGTAAGCTCATTTAATTTAATAAATACAGGGAAGGAGGGGAAATGAAGCGTTTGCTAAAGCATTTCGCTCGCAGCATTCGCATTCCCGTTATTTTACTATTCGCCTTTGCTTTCTCGGTATTGCTCGTCGCACAGAGGGTATATCTCGTCCAGTTGACCGATAGGACCTCTATTATCGAAGAAAAACTCCGTTCCGTTCGCGAGCGCAACGACGAATTAGAATCCCAGATAGCGCAAATACTCGAAAGCGAGCGTTTTAAGGAAATCGCAAAAGAGGATTACGGGCTTCGGTCGCAGAGGTTCGGCGACGTGGTAATTCTGACCGAACCCGAAAAAGAGAGGGAAGATAATGCGTCGGAAGCATGGGAAAAGGTGCGGTTGGCGGTCAGCCGGACCTGGGAAGCAATCGTAATCGGACCGCTAAACTTAGACAAACATCCAGTAAGCGGCTCTATGTAAAGAGCCGTTTTTTCATTCCCCGTCGAGAGAATTGATAGGCAGCAAAAAAATAGACAGGATTATTGTCGTCGGACTACTCGGTCTGGCTGTCTGGCTTATTCTACTCGGTCGGCTCTTCATAACTCAAATAGCCAATGCGGATGAATATCGGAGTCGAGCGAGACGCCAGCACCAGCGGAAGCGAGTGGTCAAAGCGCCGAGAGGTCTGGTTTTCGACCGCGATAATGTCGTTCTCGCAAAGAATATCCCCGCCCTGGATTTCTGGACGGAACGGGACGCAATCGTGAACATCGACCGTGTGGACTCGGCATTCGCCACCGTGCTCGGTCTCGAACCGGGTTATATCAAAAACCGCATCCGTAACTCCAGAACCAACTGGCTGTATCTGGCACGCGGAGTAGAATTATCGAAAGGCCGGAAACTGCGATTCCTCGAAAAAGACAGCGTTTTCTCAACTGAATGTTTTGCACGAGTCTATCCTCTCGGGCGGGACGCCGGACAACTTATCGGTTTTATCGACCCGGACGGAAAGGGTCTCGAGGGTATCGAGCATACCTACGACAGACAGCTATCCGGAACCGACGGCGAGGTGATTGTTCTCTCTGACCAGGCAGGACGCGATTACAGGCTGTTTCAATACGGAAGCAAACCGCCTATTCCCGGACACGACATTCACCTGACTATCGACGCCGATTTGCAGCGAATAGTCGAATCCGAACTGGCCGAGAGTATCGTCGAGTCGTGCCGCGCCGACGGCGGGATGGCGGTTTTTATGAGGCCGTCAACCGGCGAAATACTCGCGATGGCCTGCTATCCGGCCTTCTCTCCAGAAAACTACGCCGAGTCCGACCCGGAACACAGAAAAATGCGGGTGATAACCGATATCTACGAACCGGGAAGCACCTTTAAGATAGTAACTTTCTCGGCTCTTCTGGCAACCGACAAATTCGACCCGGAAGAGACGGTCGATTGCGAATGGGGAGAGTGGTTTTTCTGCGACGATACTATTCACGACGCCGAACCGCACGGGAAAATCACGGCGCGGGAGGTCCTAATCCACAGCTCGAATATCGGGACAATCAAGCTCGCGCAACGCCTCCCGAAGGATACTCTATATAGTTATGCGCGGGCTTACGGTTTCGGAAACCCAACCGGTATCGACCTATCCGGCGAAGTCGGCGGTATTCTCCACAAACCGTATAAATGGAGCGGTATGACTCCCGCCGCTTTTCCGATGGGCCACGAGGTCGCGGGGACCGCTATTCAGATAGCTACCGCATACGGAGCTCTCGCCAATAGAGGAATTCTCGTTCAACCCTATCTTGTCGATAGAATAACGCACCGAAACGGAAGCGAAATCTACAAGCACGAGCCGGTCAGTGTTCGCAGGGTTATAGAAGAAGCGGACGCCGATACGCTTTGCGAGTTGATGAAAACCGTAGTGGACTCTGGAACAGGAATACG
>QNEE01000130.1 GCA_003645085.1 bacterium
CTCCCTCGAAAAACATATGCTCGGTGCGCGTCAGTCCGATGCCTTCCGCGCCGAATTTGACCGCCACCGCCGTATCGTGTGGAGTGTCGGCGTTAGTGCGGACACCGAGGTCTCGTGTTCGGTCCGCCCAGGACATAAAGGTCTCGTATTGTCGATATAGAAGCGAATCTTCTGCGGCCATTTTGCCGTTTAACACCTGGAGTATCTCGGAAGGTTTAACCGTAATCGGCCGTCCGTAGACCTCGCCCGTAAAGCCGTCGATAGAAACATAATCCCCTTCCTCGAATACTTTATCTCCGCTGGTGAGGGTGTTTTTTTCGTAATCGATAACGAGTTCACCTGCGCCGGCGACGCATGGGACTCCCATTCCACGAGCAACTACAGCGGCGTGGGATGTCATTCCTCCGCGTGCCGTTAAAATGCCTTTTGCGACGGCCATCCCGCCGATATCCTCCGGTGTGGTTTCGATGCGGCACAATACTACACTACCATGTTCGCTGATAAACGCACTGCGCTCTTTTTTCGGGAGTTTTTCGGCTTCGCTTTTTACCCGACCTACAAGCTCTTCGGCACGTTCGGCGGTAAAAACGAGCGCTCCGGTAGCGCCGCCGGGCGAAGCCGGCAGACCTTTCGCTATAACATCACCTTCGTCGCGCGCTTTACTCTGGTCGTTGTGGTCGAGTATCGGGGAGAAGAGCTGGTTAAGCTGTCCCGCCGGGACGCGCATTATAGCCTCATCCTCCGTAATCAGGCCTTCCTCGGTCATCTCGACGGCGATTCTCAGGGCTGCGAAGATAGTCCGTTTACCGGTGCGTGTCTGGAGCATCCACAGTTTGCCGTCTTGAAATGTGAACTCGATATCCTGCATATCGCGGTAATGCTCTTCGAGCTTGTTCCGGATTGTTATAAGCTGGTCGTAGATTTCAGGCATATCGTCGCGCAATTCTCTTATTGGTTTCGGGGTGCGTATTCCGGCGACGACGTCTTCCCCCTGCGCGTTAATCAGATACTCGCCATAAAATTCGTTTTCACCGGATGCCGGGTCGCGGGTGAAAGCTACACCGGTGCCGGAGTTCTCTCCCATATTGCCGAAGACCATCGCCTGGACGTTGACGGCGGTTCCGAGCAAGCCCGTGATATTGTTGAGTTCGCGGAACCTTATCGCGCGCGGGTTGTTCCAGCTTTTGAAAACGGCGTCGATAGATTTCTGCAGTTGCTCGATAGGTTCTGATGGGAATTCCTGTCCCGTAAAGTCTTTATAGATTTTTTTGTATCGGTTCACGAGGTCTTTCAGGTCTTCTGCCGAAAGTTCGGTATCGAGTTCGACTCCGACCTCATCTTTTTTAGTCTGTATCGCTTTTTCGAATTCCTCGTGAGGAATCCCCATAACGACGTCGCCGAACATATTGATAAAGCGGCGATAAGCATCCCAGGCGAAGCGTTCGTTGCCCGTTTTTTCGATAAGTCCTTTGATAGACTCGTTATTCAGGCCGAGGTTCAGGACGGTGTCCATCATCCCAGGCATAGATATGGCGGCGCCGGAACGGACGGACACGAGTAATGGGTCTTTTGAATCGCCGAATTTTTTGCCCATAGCCTTTTCGAGGATGTCGAGGTTATTTTCGATTTCTTTCCGGAGGCTTTCGGGATATTGGTTTTCGTGTTTGGAATAGTAATCGCAGACCTCGGCTGAAATCGTAAACCCCGGCGGGACTGGAAGGCTCAATTTCGCCATCTCGGCGAGGTTCGCGCCCTTACCGCCGAGAATGTCTTTCAAATGCGAACCGCCTTCGGTTTTGTGTGGACCAAAAGGATATACATATTTAGCGGCCATATTTACTCCCCGTTAATTTATATCTGGAGTTTAGAATCATTATACTTCTTCTCATTTTTTCGACTTGTTATCTATATGCGGGATTGGGTAATTTCCGCTAAAACAAGCCGTGCAAAAACCGGTTTGCGGCAGTCCGTCGATTCCGAGCATACCATCCAGAGAGAGGTATCCGAGGCTATCGGCGCCGACAAATTCGCAGGTCTTTTCGACGGTATGCGAACTCGCGATAAGCTGCTCGTAGGTCGGTGTATCGATACCGTAATAGCACGGGTGCTTTACCGGCGGACTCGCGATTCTAAGATGAACCTCCCGCGCCCCGGCATCGCGGACTATATTAATCAAGGCTCTGGATGTCGTTCCGCGGACGATGGAGTCATCGACGACAACGACTCTTTTATCGTTCAGTATTCCCCTGACGGGGTTGTATTTTATCCTCGAGCCGAAACTGCGTATCGCCTGCCTCGGTTGAATAAAGGTCCGCCCGATATAGTGGTTTCGGATAAGGCCGAGTTCGAACGGTATTCCGCTCTCGTGAGAGTAGCCTAATGCCGCAGTATTGGAGCTATCCGGGACGGATATAACTATATCGGCGTCGGCGGGTTGCTCCCGAGCTAATCTCTGGCCGAACCTGCGTCGGATTTTATCGACATTAGTATTGAAAATCCTGCTATCCGGGCGTGCGAAATAGATAAATTCGAATATACACGCCGCCGGGCTGGCGAAATCGAAAGGGAATAGCGATTCGCTGTTTCCTTTTCGGTCTATTATAATCAATTCGCCCGGTTCGAGACTTCTCCCCGCGGGCAATCCTAAGAGGTCGAAAGCACACGATTCGCTTGCGAAAGCCATACCGCCCTTGGGTAATTTAGTCATCTCCAACGGTCTTATGCCTCTGGGGTCGCGCACCGCAATTAACTGTTCTGGTGTGAGGAAAACCATACTAAACGCGCCTCTAACCTGTGAAAGAGCGTCGGCGATACCCTCTGCAGTAGTCGATTTCGGGCTTCGCGCGAGAAGATGCAGAACGACTTCGGTATCGGTCGCTGTTCGGAAAATCGAACCGCTTTTTTCCATTTCCTTTCTGATACTTTCGGTGTTGACGAGGTTGCCGTTGTGGGCGCCTGCTATCTGCCCGCGTTTGTATTTGATAGTGAAAGGTTGAGCGTTAGCGTAATTAGTCTCTCCGGTAGTCGAATAGCGAACGTGCCCGATAGCGGCGTCGCCGTCGAGAGCTTTAAGCTTTTCGCGGTTGCCGAAAACATGACTGACAAGGCCGAGTCCTTTATGTTCGAGAAGTCTCTCGCCGTCAGAGACGACTATACCGGCGGACTCCTGACCCCTGTGCTGGAGAGCGTAAAGCCCGAGGTAGGTCTTTTCGGCGGCGTCGTGGTCGCCGATAATACCGAAGATTCCGCAATTGTCGTGGAGACTATCTACCATTTTCTCTCTATATTATTTATATCGGGACTTTAAGTTTCTCGAAGCAGGCCTCTTTCAATAGTAATCGGCGCATTTTCTTAAAACTTTTGTGCTAATATCCGAATCACCAAGAAATTACAATTCCAATTCCCCCTGTTTTTCCGTTTCGCGGATTTCGCGTTTCGCCTTTTTTAGCGTTTCGCTGGTGTCCGGCAAATCCGGGCGAATGCCGTTGTAATAATCCTCGATAGTGAGGATTTGCATAACAGGGTATTCTTTCGAACTGCCGGGGATTTTCCATTTGCCAAGCGAAGCGGCATAGGAAATCATCCCCGACGACGGCGGTTTTAGCGCGAGAAAAACGCCGAGCGGCGCGTTCTCCGCGTCCATCGTGGATTTCAATTCCTTTACGTCCTTGAGATGATAACCGCCGCCTTTGACCTGAATTATTATTCTATGGAAATTATCCTCGAAATCCTTGAAATATAGAAGGCCGTCCACTCCTCTATCGCCGCCGCCCTTGCTTTTGAACGGCTGGCCTTCGAGAAGCGAGACCGCCCATGCCTCGAACTGGAATTTGTCCATTTCGGCGAGCGCCTTTGCGGATTCGTAGGATTCCGGTTCGCCGATAACCTGAAATTTGACATCGGGGAAATGGTCGCGGATGCGCTTTTTTATTAGCGATATTGCGAGGTGCGTGATGTCTATTCCGAGCCATTTCCTTCCGAGTTTTTCGGCGGCGGCGACAGCTGTGCCGCATCCGCAGAATGGGTCGAGAACGACGTCGCCCTCGTTGGATGAGGCTTTGATTATTCGTTCGAGGAGGGCTTGCGGCTTCTGTGTGGGATAGCCGAGTTTTTCTTTTGAATGAGCGGATAAAGGATTTATATCATACCAAATTTCCTGACAAGGAACTCCTTCCATTTCATTGAGATATTGTTTGAATCTTGGAACTCCATTTTTGCTGAAAACTATATAACCATTTTCATACAAAAGTTCTAGTTTTTCCAGAATAGACATTCTTTTCGCTTTTTCTTCTCCAACAAGTCTATTTACAATTCTTTGAGGAACTGACCAGTGCCTGCCACTATTTGATGGAATGTATCCTTTCCATTCAATATTTGATTCGCCATCTGTTGTGCCCATTCCCGTAAGCACTACAAGTTGATATTTTCCTCGTTCGTCCTCTTTACGGAAAAACTTCCTTACATAATCTTCATCGTAATCCACTTTAACAACATTGAATTTGTATTTATCTGTCTTGGTATAAAATAAAATTCTGTCTGCATTTCGGCCGAATCTTTTTGGGTCATTGTGCGCAAATGTTCTTTTCCACACGATTTCATTTCTGAAATTTTTCACGCCAAAAATTTGGTCCATCAATATTTTCAAATAATGGCTCGCTGTGGGGTCGCAATGGAGATAAATGCTTCCGGTGGATTTCAGCACGCGGTGCATTTCCACGAGGCGAATAGCCATCATCGTCAGATATGCGAGCATATCGTTTTCCTGCCCAAAGCTGCTTTTCATAAATGTTCGGAAAGCCTGGAGCATCTGTTTCAAATCCGGTGGGAACTCCGGGCGAAATATAATTTGCTCGAACGCGGCCTGCGTTTCCTCGTTCCAGTGCCACGTGTCCTCGAACGCGTGAATCTGCGCGGATGCGTCCTCGCCGGTTTTGTCCTTGAAAATGACGTTATACGCCCGCTTCGAGTTGAACGGCGGGTCGAGATAAATCAAATCCACCGACTCTTCGGGAATATATTTCCGCAGAATCTTTAGGTTATCGCCGTAGTAGAGGGTGTTCATTTTTCTTTTCGTGTTTACGGTTGTATTCTCTTTACATTGTTCTCTATATTTGTTTTCGAATCAATTCTCTATAATCTTCAGGCCTTGTACCTAGTTGGCTAAATCTTTCGATTTTTTCCAATAATTCGTCTATTGATAATTTCTTTTCAATAACGAATTGCTTTGTCATAGTAAATATTTTAAAAAATTCTTCAGGGGTGGTTCTGCTTTTCCTTATAGCTTGGAATATTCTCTCCACTTGCTGACCCGTTCTTTCTTCATCGCACAAATAACTTATATCTAAAAGAAACTCTATAACTTTTAAACACGGTAAATCAGTAACTACTGCTAATTTCTCAGTCGCTTCTAGTATAATAGGCATCTCCGCTAGGGAAACATTTTTGAAAGCCATATATCTAATCCCCTCAGCCTTTTCCACGTTTGATAACATACCTGCTCTTTGCTTTTTGCTATTTATTAATTTTAGCTTACTATATAACGACTTATCTCTCGGGTCTATAAAATTAGCTGCTTGGGTTAGTATTTTTTCTATCTTAATGGCTAATTGTGCCGATGAAATAGCTAGCCCAACAACAAGGAAAAATATTAAAGCACAAGAAAAACCAAAGAAAATTGGCCAACTCCAACTAATAGTATATATTGCTATTAAACCAAGTAAGTAAGATAAAAGGCTCTGGCTAAAATCCTTTGATTTCGCATATATGACTAAACACACTATCGCGATAATTGCTAATACTATATATTCCATAATTTTCCCACCTTCTACGAAATAAATTATAGTTAAAACTTCCGCTATTAAAACCGTAATAATAATTTGCCGTTTACCTACCTCAAAAATAGCATTCGCCATATTTACGGTAGCTTTTATTACTTCCCAAAATAATTTTCTAAAAGTGGGCATCTAACCCCCCGTGGTTCTTTTCTTCGCGGGTTAAGCGCAGAGCGCAGGGAGCAGAGAGCAAAGCGCAGAGGGCAGAGAACAGAGGGCAGAGGGCGCTCCACACCCCGCTCTCCGCACTCCGCTATTCAATGTCTAGCCAGCCGTGGTTCTTTTCTTCGCGAGCTTTCAAAATATCCCTTGACAAATTTAAATCCGTTACTATTTTAATTACTGGAGGCTTTGGGTAATTGCTGCAGCAAGCTTGCTCCGGCGTTATCTATTGGCTCCTTTTTTTCTATCCTCACCCAAATCATCCAGAAAGAATATACTTTTAGTTTGGTAACTTATCCCGTTTTCGGTTAAGATATTCTTTGTATAACTCATTTTCAATATTACCCGGACGAATTTCCCTATTTCCGGTCGAGGAGGAGTTGCTTGATTATAGTCTTTCCAGCCCCAATTTAAGCAATATGCTACTAAATCAGCCAGAAAAATGCCGGTAGTTAAATCCGAATGCACGAAAAACGGCACAGGGATAACCCGCTTACTTCTTTCTCTTCCTTTATATGATTTCGTAAAGTAATCTTTTATCTGTCCAATGAGTATATGTGCTTTAGACCTATCTAGCTCGTCGAATACTAAAATACCTCGGTCTATGTCGGAAAGATAATAATAATATCTTTCTAAGAAATAGACATAATCTTTCCTTAACAATTGGCTATCCGGTATTTTTATATCCCTGGGCAATATGGACGCTATTACTTTTAAATTGTATTTATCTAAGGCCATTTCTAATACGTTGGCAACAAAGGCTATACATGATTGTCCGAAAGCAGTAAATTCACTACGCTTTGGCTTTTGCTTACGTCTGTTCTTTATTAGAAATAACCTTGCTAATTTTGCCCTATCCTCGACAGGTATTTCTTTGTCCTGGGCAGCCCATCTAAAAATATTCTTGTTGAGCATACTGGTGCCCTTTTTCTCTTTTTTCGTAAGGTTTTTCCATAGGTCTCCGAAATGTGCTCCTTCTAAATCGGCAATATCGCAAACCAGGTCCCATAAAATTTCTTCTCGTATTAATACGCCGGCCAAAACCTCGTGGGGTGAATCTCTATGGTCTATTCCGCTTTCGTCTACAAATAATAACATATCAGTCCTTATTTTCTCGTTCCCACGTTCTCTCAGTTGGAATGCATATCTTTTACGCTCTGCGTCATTTATTCTCGAGGCTTAACCCCCCGTGCTTCTTTTCTTCGCGGGTTAAGCGCAGAGCGCAGGGAGCAGAGAGCAAAGGGCAGAGGGCGCTTCGCACCCCGCTCTCCGCACTCCGCTATTCAATGTCTAACGACCCGTGGTTTTTATCCTCTCTATATTCTGTTCTCATTAAGGCTATCTGTGCCGTCTGTCCGCTCGAGTATCTACTACATCGTCTCCGAGTATAAATCCTTCCTTCAATGCGGTTTCATCCCACCTGCCGATGGAAGTCGCCCGCCGCCGAGTAGATATATTTTATCGTCATCGAAATCTTTCAAAGCATTGCGCGTATCGAATATCAAGCGCGATTTTTCGACAATTTTTTTCCAATCGTATTTACTATGGTCGGCGGCTATAAGGACGAGGTCGGCCGACTCGAGTATTTTATCGGTCAACTCGACAGATTCGAGTGTGCCGTTTTTCCAGATAATACTCTGGACGAACGGGTCGTTGAAAACGACATCCGCGCCCTTTTCCTGCAGGATTTCGAG
>QNEE01000131.1 GCA_003645085.1 bacterium
AGATTTTACCTTGATTCTTATTATAAATAAAATATATTGATTACCGATTTTCGAGAATAAAAACCGTAAATTTTAGCGGAGCGAAAGTGGACCACGTCGAAATACAAAGGGCGATGTCCGAAAACCCGGATATTATTTTCGATTTGCTCAGAGATAAGGACCCCGGAACACGAGTCGTGGCTTTCGAGGCTTTTCGCCAGATTGCCGCGACCGACCAATCACGAGTCGGTAGTATTCTCGCCGACGTAGTGAATGTTTTGAAAATCGAGGTTCTACCGAATCTCACCAACGAGACAGACCCCGAATGCCGCGAGGCTCTCACACGTATTGCGTATGGTATCGGCACACTGGCAGGCAAGATAGACAACCCATCGACGATATTGCCGCTTTTGGGACCGTTGATAGAATTGCTAAACCATCCATATCCGCGCGTGAGGGCGGCGATAATCTCCGGTATCGGGTCTTTTTTCCGCGCTCTTCCGGATGAACTGGACGACCCGATTATAAACATATTGCTGCGTCCGTTTCGCGACTTAGAGTCGGAGGTTCGCGCTGCGGCTGCGTTCGCGTGGGGAAGTATAGCCCATTCGAGTCCAGAAAAGGCGGCCTCGGCGATAAGCCCGGTATTCGCTCTATTAAGTGATACGAACGAGACAGTTCGCGCCGAAGCGGCTGGCTTTTTTCAGAGCCTCGGCAAAAAGCTCCAGGGCGAATGCACGATGGCTCTGCCCATTTTAAGAGAGATGCGAGACAACGACCCGAACGAAATCGTCAGGGAAAGAGCGTCCGCGGCGGTTCAAGCGATAATCGCCGATAGGGGATAACTGGTAGCCGATATTGTGCAATCGCTCACTTTTTGCTTTTACATATCGCGGTTCCAACTCTTAACTTGACAATAGATTTGACAATCGATATTATCGAAGACCCGAGTTTTTTAGGTAGAAGGATGGGATACTCTAATCCCTAATTCCTTCTTCAACTTCGGGGCGTGGCGCAGTCTGGTAGCGCACCTGCTTTGGGAGCAGGGAGTCGGAGGTTCAAATCCTCTCGCCCCGAATAATTGTCTGGGCAGTTCGATTATATTTAGGGAGGCCTTCGCGCCGATGGCTGTCGGGGTATCTGGAGACCGGGTTTCAAGTTCTCGAAAATAAATTCTCTTGCATTCCACAGTTATTTAACCTATACTATCCCCGGAAAAATAAACATAATTAAGGAGCGAAGATGTATACTGTAATATTTATGCTTGCCTCGGCGGCCACAATATTTATTCTCGATTCTTCGCAAAAAGCCGCCGAAGAGAAAATACTGGAGAATATTGTTAAAGACGCAAGGAAGAGAGCGAAAAAGGCCGAGGCCGCAGATAAAAATAGCGAAACGGAAAAAGAAGGATAACCTGAATTTGTCTACTCCCGAAAAAGTTGCCGATGGCATACGAACGCGAAGATAAACATATTTTTAAGATTGTCGCATCGGTTATCGGTATGCTGGTGCTTGCGCTTCTTATCGTCTACCTGTTTGTCCGGCTCTTCGACATAATAATGCTCCTGTATCTTTCGGTAATCGTCGCCCTTTTCTTCTCGATATTTGTGGACTTTTTCGATAAAAAACTGAAAGCGCCTCGCGTCGTAGGGCTTCTTGTTGCGCTTATTGTGATTACGGGCATTATCGTCGCTTTGGTAGCCCTCGTTCTGCCGACCTTCCTTTCTCAGGGCGAACAGCTTCTCTCCAATCTGCCAAAATACTTCGCGGACCTTCAGAGAAATACCCGCACATTAGCGCTAAAATATAGCGTTCTCGACCCTATATTCGGTCCGGGAAGCCCTTTTGAGCCGACCATTCTACTCGGGAAGATTAGCGAGAGTATTGGGGGCGTTCTTTCGAAAGGTATGGGACTTTTTATAACCGGTATCGGCGGTTTTCTCACAATCGTTGCGGTCATAATTATTGCTATATATATCGTTCTCAAGCCCAACGAACACAGGGAAGGTTTATTGAAACTTCTTCCGAAAAGCAAGCGGGACCGTTTTAAAGAGCTTATAGATACGATTGTCAATACTATTCGACGGTGGATGCTTGGCCAGGCTGCGAGTATGCTGATTATCGCGGTGATGACTATGATAGGCTATTGGATTGCGGGCATAAAATTCGCGTTTTTCTTCGGTATTTTGACCGGCTTGTTGTGTTTTGTGCCGTATTTAGGCCCGGTATTAAGCCTTATCGGACCGGTTCTCGTTTCGCTTATCGATAGTCCTATAAAAGTCCTATGGGTATTTATAATCTATATTGTTACACAAACTGTTGAAAGTTATTTTCTTACACCGCTTATTATGAAAAGGCAGGTCGATTTGCCGCCGGTTTTAACAATTCTCGCGGTAATAGGAATGGGCAGTCTGATGGGAGTTATCGGGATAGTTTTAGCCGTGCCAACGGTGGCGATAGCGATGGTAATAATCGACGAAACCTATTTAAAACGAATGGAAACCACCTAATATGCAACTACAGGAGACAGTATGAAAAGATTCGTAGCCTCGGCGTTAGTGGTAGTGCTGGCCGTTGTTTTGGTCGGATGTCTCGCTTTCGAGACAAAGGAGTATTACTGGAAACTCAACCGCGATGGCAGCGGAGAGGGCAAAATCGTATGGAGAAATATATTCTCGACCGGCAACAGCGACGAAGAGGATTACACCGCCGACGATTTCGCTTCGCTGATAAACGATTATTACGAGGGTGAGACACTCGAAGACGAGAATCCCGGCTTCCGTAAAGTAAAGAAACGCTTGTTTGTCGAGAACGGCGTTATTTGCGGTGAGATAACCTTCGAGTTCGACGAAATTTCCGATATCGGTTTCTATCGATACAAGGGGGAAGGTCCGCTTATGTTTTATTTGGGTGGTTTCGATGAGACCTTCGAGAGTAGTAACGGCGATTGGGGAGGGGATGATTTCCCGATAGTGTTTTGGTCGGAGGGCACGAAAAAATGTGAGCTTGTTACATCTGGTGACGACCCCTATGACGAAGGTGCGGAGAGCATTATGGATTATTACGAGCAGTGGAAAAAGGACGGCACGGTGCCGGAAACCGGGGAATATGACTATGATGATAGTGGAGAAGAGAATCCGGCAAATAGAATAAAACGTGCGATAGATAATTAAGACCGGGAGCTCGATTTTTCGCGAAAAGCCCGCCCCGAAGAGAGGGGGTGTTCGATTGTTACAGAAGGGGCGACGTCTCACGCGAGTATCGTTATCGAAGCGGACCTGGTTATCGAGCAGGGGTGAGGCATGGGTTGCCTGTTCCTTAATAACGATAGACGTTTTTGATAATCGGGCCGGATACACTCGGCGGTCCCCATATTCCCATTGCGAACCGACCGGTTTGTGGGTATATCGATAATAACGATTATCGAGGAGGGATGATGAAAAAAAATATATTGCTTTTTCTGATTATTTTCTTTGCCGGAAACTGCCCGGCTATATGGATAGACAGCGAACCTGATACCGGCCGTATCGGTGTCGGCGCCGATGCCGCCGGCCTGTTCAGCATCGGCCTCCCACCCGACCCACCGGATTATCCAGTCGTAAGAAACTTGTTATACACGAACTACCGCGATACTGCTCCCGGCGGCGCGTTTGTCGGTTTCCTAATCGACGGTATCCTTTATTCTGTAAACCCTATGCTTGCTATGTTGTATCCCGATAGCGCGGTCGACCTGTTAATCCATCGGGTAGCCGCCCCGTCTATCGACTACCCGAATCGGCGAATCATAACCGAATGGTTCACCGAAGGCGACCCTTTCGGCAGCGACTCTATCTATATCGTCCAAACCCTTCATCCTTGGGAGGCCCCGGGCACTGTGACGGTCGATATAAGCTGGGTTATCTGGAATTATAGCGACGTTCCACACGACATTGGAGCCATTCTTTATATGAATGTATGCGGCAGAGTCGGCTGCCCGGTTTTCCCATACTCGGACAGCGCGAGAGTTCTTCCCGACACAATTCATGGCTGGCCGGTTCCGCCATATTGGGACGCTTACCAATACCATCCTCTATCCGGCACGCTAGGTATTGTTGCGCGGGGAGACCTATCGACTCCGCCTAATACGCTGCCGGACAAATTCCTCTGGGGCGAAAACGGCTTAGGGGTCGAAACGTTCTGGTGCCCCGATAGCGTATTTCCGAATTACATCGATGCCTGTGTTTTAATGTGCTGGGCCCCGGTTACATTGGTGCCGGGAGATTCGCTATTTATCCAGACAAGCTATGGCCTCGCCGACAGCTCCGATTTCGACTACACGGCGCCATATTTTACGGGCATTTACCCATCGGCGGGCGATACCGTTATCCCGGATACCTGTATCTATATTACTTTTGCCGACGACGAATCGGGAATCGATATAACAACACTTACAATAATAGTTAACGGCGATACTCTGGATTCCGGCGACTATTATATCTCTCCTGCACCGGGTGGTTATACTATATTCTATTGCGATTCGTTCGCCGACAGCGTTACCGTATTCGTCTATGTAGGAAACGCCGGTTTTCCTGTCGTTGCGAAAGATACCTCCTGGACATTCTATGTAACCGGCACCGCTATTGCCGAATCTGTAAGAAAACCGGAAGCGATGACGATATCGGCATATCCGAATCCGTTTAATTCAGCGGTTAGGATAATTCTCAACTATGGAAGCGAATCGGCGAAGCTGTCGAGCACGATGGTTGTCGGCCCGTGCCGACTCGAGGTATTCGATATTAACGGGAGGTTGGTTTATAAAATGCCCGTAGAGGCGCAATGCGCCGCGTCCGCGGGTCGAGCATGCTCGGCCCCTACAACACGAAAATATAAATGGACGCCGGATAAGAACCTTACTTCGGGCGTCTACCTTGTCCGAATAAAAGGAACAAAAACCTCGGCGAAGATTATCCTAATCCGATAAGCTCTATGGGTAAGTTTTTATTAATAACCGCAGTCTTAATATCTAGTGCGATAATAGCTGATGACCCCGCACTGATGTCTTTTCCGGCTTCGCCGGCCGAAATACCGGGTTGGGACATTGTCTACAGCGAACTACCCGTTCCTGTTAAAGCACGGCCGGGAGAGGTCGTTGTCAGGATTCCTCTTTACGAAAACAGGACATTCCGAGCGGAAAACCAATATAATCCTTATGTGTATGGGGTAGTTGTTCAGGATTCGACCGGCGGGCTTCGTATCGCGACCGGCGGCGAAGTCGATGTTCTTGTGGATAAATCCGCAGACAGCATAAAAGCCGGCGACTGGCTGGTAACCTCCGGTTCGACAGGGCGAATTATGCGTGCCGGCGCGGACTGGCCGGTGCGACCTACCGTTCTCGGTGCCGCGCTCACCGATTGGTTCCCCGAAGATAGCCTCGCTACGGTTAAGGTTCTTCTTACGCCGGGCGAGAGAGTCTCTATCCCCGGCGCGGATTACAAGGATTGAGAATATGTCTCGCCCCGCGCGGTTCTGGCTCTGGACATCGATTATAATCGTGCTTTTTGTTGTCGGCTCACCGATGCTTCACTATAAGCTTTGTTTCGACATTAAAGAGACTTTGCTTTATTCGGGAATAATCGCTATAGTTATTTGGGTAATCGGTTTGAGATTCGTAATCGGCTCGAGCGGGCCGCTTTCGCGGAAAAAACTGAGGAATCCGCATCTTGCTTCGCCCGAGGAATTCGAACTTCTGTGCGCCGCCATTTTCAAGAAACGAGGTTATAATATCGAATTGACAGGTAAAGGAGCCGATTTCGGTGTGGACATTATCGCCAGGAAAAAAAGCCTGACAATTGCTATCGGAGCCAAACGATACTCGGAAGATAACCCTGTCGGCAATAGATGGGTTCAGCAGCTTCTCGGTGCGATGTTCCACTTTAACGCCGACCGGGCAGTGCTTATAACATCCGGTAGATTCACCAAACAGGCCGTCGAGCAGGCCGACGACGCGCCTATCGAGCTTATCGACGGCGACGAATTGCGAAGAATAATCGCCGGATACTGGCTGTAAAACCGTTAAAATATACGCCGAGATTTATGAAGCTTAATTATGTATATGGTGTATTCTTTTTCGCGCTGACCTGCACGGCTCTCGACCCTGTTCGCGAATCTCTCGAATGGGGTGCGACCGGCGCGATAGGAGCCGGGGCCTATGTCCTGTCGGTTAACGGGCCGTTTTTTGACGAACCGCTTATCGACGGCGATACGGATAAAGGATTAAAAGACGACACGGTTCCAAACGAAATTCTCGTATACGCAAGCTCTGGGGCAGCCCTCGCCATTTTTCTGATTACGCCGAATAACGACGAGCGATTACTGACTCGCTACTCCCACGGGAAAGGTTATATTCAAGCTTTGACCGTCGATTGCTTTTTATACGGCCTTATCAAAGATGTTGTCGGTAGTCCGCGACCTTGCGCCGATGCGCGTTATGAAAGCGGGTTTCCCAAACGCAGTATCCGCGACAGTTTCCCCAGCGGGCATACGGCCACGGCGTTTACGTCCGCGACCTATTTATCCCTTTATATATGGAATTGTCTCGGCGATAACAGGGGTTCGGCAGAGATAATTTCGAAATCGGCACTAAGCGCCGCGCTGATGTGCTCCGCAGGATGGATAGGCTATACTCGCATCGACGATAACATGCACCGGACCGAGGATGTAATAGCCGGAGCGGCACTTGGAACCGCGGTAGCCGCCGGTGTGTTTGCGTTTCAGCAGAACGCTCTCGATTCCAGAGGGGGACCCGAGTTGACCGTAATACCGGACGGCTTCGCTATTTTATGGAGATTTTGATATGAAAACGCTTCTAATTTTGATAGCGTTATGCCTGATTTTTCTCGGTTGTGCAGCAACTAACCCCGTGATTACACGGCACAAAAGCCTCGCGAATGACGCGATAGACGACGGAAATATTCGGTCGGCAATCGCTCATGTCGATTCCGCGATAGGCGTTTGCGAGAGCGTGGGCTGCACTCTCGAAATATATGAATGGATGTTACATACCGCCACCGAACATGGAAACGATGTCCTCCGTGCGAAAGCGTTCGAGAATATAATTCTCGTGTATATATCGGTTTCCCTATCGAAAGACGAAATCGCGGGAGAAAAAAATGTCGCCGCGGCAAAAGAGCGAGCACGCGAGTATCTTTTCTGGGCGGATAGCCTCTATTTTTCGAGAAATGACCCGTTTCCGCTTGTGGATGCGTTGCTTATTTCGGCGGAAGTCGCCCGCGCGGATAGCCCCGGAGTAGCGCTCGGTTATCTTTCACGTATTGTAGAGCTTGCGGAGACCCCGGAATTCGCTATGATTTCGGAACGCTCGAAAAAAACGGTCGAGCGGGCGAAGGTAATTATCGACGACATCGGCCTCGAGATGACTCTCAAATTTAAAACAGGCAAAGAGGCCGTTCTTGGCAGCAAT
>QNEE01000132.1 GCA_003645085.1 bacterium
CGGTAGTGGGTTCTTTGGGACGTTCGGGAACTAGCGTGACCATATCGGGCTTGACCTGCAGCGCGATATCCACCATCTCCTGTGCAGCGCTCATCTCGAGCGTCAGGTGCGATGAAATTACCTGCCGCACAAGATACAGGTCGCGGTCGGTTATATGCCGCCTGTCCGCGCGAAGGTGGCAGGTTACCCCGTCGGCGCCCGCCTGCTCGACAATGACGGCCGCGTGCACTGGGTCGGGGTATTTTTCGCCCCTTGTCTGTCGCAGCGTTCCAACATGGTCGATATTGACTGAAAGTCTGCTCATAATTCCTCGCTATTGGGTCGGCTCTATTCTTTGATTAAAATAATCCGATAAAACTGAACGTGCAAGTATAAATTCCGCAAACCGGCCATCATCGTCGTTAATTACTATTTCCTCGCAACCGGGCTGGCGCGATATTTTCGTCCGGTCGGCAGTGCCGACCCCAGGTGTGTTCCACCGGCAATCGTCGGAGTAACTTCCCATAATGGAAATTGGCCATTAGGACGTAGAAAATAGCGTGACAGCCCGAAATCGACCCGAAAATCGCCGACCTAAAATTCCGAATTCAACATTCCGAATTCTAAACGCATCAACCCTACAGGTCCTTCTCCCAACTGCCCGTAATGCCGCCGCCGGTCGACCAGGAACCCGTGTTCCCTGCGTCGGTTATATCCTCGATGCGGTATTTGCAGTCGAACTCGAACTTGAAATTGTCGCTAATTTTATACGATAACCCACCAAGCGCCTCGATACCGAGTGTTATTTCCGTGTCGTCGGCACCGGTATCGTAATCATATTCGTAATAGTTGAACGAAATCCCCGCGCCGGCATACGGGTCGAAGGTCGCCGTGCCCAGCGGATGCAGCTCGCCGTCGATAGCGACCGGAATATAGGTGATGTCCGCACTGTTGTAATCGTAGGTCGTCCACGAGCCGCTGCCGACTATCGCCAGAAACGCACTCAACCTGTATCTCGCCTCCAGTGTGAACATCGGCGCGATACCGGCGTCGCCCGGTGGGTCATAGATGCTCGCCTTAGCCGTAACCGAAATGTGACCCTTCTCTATTGCGAAAGCCGGGGCAATCAGCAGACCTGCAATACAAAAGACTATAATCGTTTTACGCATATTTCCTCCCGTTTTTCATTCAATCTATATTCTCGATTTGGCCTGTCAAGTGCTAAAGGAAAAAACTATGGGAAATAGATTAAGCGCGGTCTGTTCAGATACAATCGTTTATTACGGGCAACCCGGCGATGCACCGCAGGCTCGCTTCGGTCGCTGGCGCGAGAGAGGGGTTTTTGTGATGGTGGGGAGTCCGTGCGTCCGATATAATGTAGCCGGTAGTCCTTGAGAGGACTTCGCACGGAGCGTGCCAGCGACATCTACGCGGAACTTACCAAAGAAATATGTTGCAGACCAATCTATACAGGAGTATTATTAAATTATGCAATTCCTGAAGAAAAAAAGCGAACCCAAAGCGACCGCAAGCTCCTCGAAAAGGTTGCTCGGCGGCCTGCGCGCTATCGCCGAAGCTTTAGTAATCGTCTTGCTTATACGGTGGCTCGTCGTCGAGGCCCATATGGTGCCGACCGGCAGCATGATACCGACAGTGTTGCCGGGCGAATACCTTCTCGCCGAGAAGCTTTCGTATAGATTTAGCGAACCGCGTCCCGGGGATATTGTAGTGTTTAAATATCCGGGAAACCCTCCGGTCGATTACGTCAAGCGGTGTATCGCTACCGCCGGACAAACCGTCGAAATCCGCGATAGAAAAGTTTTTGTAGACGGTGTGGCAATTCCAGATAGCAAGGCGCACTTTTCATCCGGCTTCCCATCGTTACCAAACCTGCTCGATATCCCGTCAGACCAATGGCAAACATCGTGGGAAAACCGAAGGCTTCCAGCCGATGTCGAGGCTTATATAAGGCATCGACCTAATATCGTCGCCGGATATTGCGCCTATCTGGCGGCTTATTATGCCGAAATAAGCGGTATCGAAGTCGATTACGACAGCCTGCAAAAAGTCGTTTCCGCCATCGAAGTAACCGGTAATTCGTGGGAAATGTATCTACGCAACGCACTCGACCAGGGTTTCAAAGCCACGCTCGGCGAATCGTATTCGCCCGAAAAGGTCATTCCCATTATTCAGCAGTCGCTCCGAATCGATTTCGGAGGCCTATCTAATAAAATAATAGCCGACAATTTCTCGAAAATAACTGTCCCCGAAAATACGATTTTCTGCATGGGCGATAACCGCGATTTCAGCCTGGATTCCCGTTTCTGGGGGCCGGTCCCGCTGGAAAATGTCAAAGGACGTCCGGTTATGTTGTATTATTCTGTCGAAGTAAAAAAGCAGGCCAGTTCGCAGAAACCGCCATCTATGATAGACAATATTTTTATGCTCGTCGCAAGCATCTTTCGCCCCGGCGATATCCGTTTTTCGAGGTTTTTCACGCTCCTTTTTTAATGTAATCCTATGCACCATCGGAAGGTATTCGAATTATCGGGAATCGGGAGGAAAAAACGCCGTTCCCATTATGACGATTACAAATGGATACTCCGTAACCTTGATTTAGATGTATTCGCCGGAGAAAGACTCGGACTTATCGGTGCGTCCGGTTCAGGAAAAACCACACTACTTCGCCTTTTGGCAAACCTCGAGCCCCCAGACGAGGGTCAAATCCTTTTCGACACGAAGTGTATCGGAAATTACAACCCTTCCGAATATCGAAGGTCGATAGGTTTCGTTCAGCAGACACCCTCCCTTTTCGACGGCTCCGTCCAGGATAACCTGCAGTTCGCTCCCCGATTGCGTAATTCCGAACTCTCAGATAAAGAACTTGACGCGCTGGTTTACCAGGTCGGTCTTCAAAAGGAAATCTTAAACGCAAAGTCGAATTCCCTATCGGCGGGTCAGGCACAACGAGTAGCGATAGCACGCTCCTTATCCGTAAAACCGAAAGCGTTGTTAATGGACGAACCTACTTCCGCTCTCGACCCGACCGCCGCTCGCCGTATAGTCGAACTGGTAGAAAAACTAGCCCGTGAGATGGAACTCACAGCGATAATAGTGCTCCACGATCTCGAACTCGCCCGCGACAGCACCGACCGTATAGCTTTCCTTGCCAATGGCAAGATAGACTCCTGCGAAAAAACCTCCAAATTTTTCGAGAACCCTCCAACCGAACTCGCCGAAAGATTTATCGATGGACGTTCGCTGGGGTAAGATAATGAACGATATTATCCACATATCGCTAATAGAGCTTGTCGCCGCAGCTGGCCTCGTCGCTATCGCGGCTTTTATAAGTGTCGTCCTCAAGCTTCGCATCGAGAAAGATATGGCCTGGGGCACATTGCGCACCTTTTTACAGCTTCTCGCTGTGGGCTACATTCTCGATTGGGTTTTCTCGGTCGACCGCTGGTATCTTGTCGCGGCGATGCTGTTTCTTATGGTCGGCACAGCCTCCTATAACGCTATGCGCCGCCAGACCGTCCGGTTTCGAGGGTTGACCATCCGGTTCATTATAAGCATCGCTTTCGCCAGCGCTGTCGGAATATTTGTAGGCCTCGGCCTTATCGTCCGGTCACGCCCTCTATGGGACCCACAATATATGATACCTATCGGCGGGATGATTATCGGCAACGCAATGACATCCGGCGCGCTCGCCGTGAATCGCCTTTACCGCGAGATAACATCCCGTCGGGGAGAAATAGAAGCCGCATTATCGCTGGGAGCCTCCCCGCATATCGCCTCTATCTCCGCTGCGAGGGCAGCCGTTAAGGCGGGTATGTTGCCTATGATAAGCACAATGATGGTTGTCGGAATAGTCCACCTACCGGGTATGATGACCGGACAAATTATAGGAGGTGTCGAACCCGGACAGGCCGTCAGATACCAGATTGTAATAATGTATATCCTCGTAACGACTAACGCGCTCTCCGCTCTGGCCTCGACTCTAATTACAAGACGCCTTTTCTTTTCTAAGCGCGCGCACCTTGTCCTGCCGGAATAACACCATCCGAGCTAATAACGCCGGCGTCTCGCCGGAAACATCGTCTATGGTTGTAAGGACGCCTGCCTTATTAATATAGCGAATATAGCGCGAATCGGCAAAATATTAACCGCACCGGTTCCAATAATCGGGCACACGGTCACCCCGACAACTATAGGAACGTGGAATTCTGACATAATCCCTTGACGCGATAAACCGCACCGAATATATTTCGACGCGATGATAGAGAACATATTCGAATATATTAAAGAGCACATCCTTGTCGCCGACGGCGCGATGGGCACCGAACTATATACGCGAGGCGTCCCTCGAGGACATTGCTACGACGAACTTAACCTGTCGCGACCCGATATTGTCGAACGCGTCCATAGGGATTATATAGCCGCCGGCGCGAAAATGATAGAGACTAACACCTTCGGCGCAAACCGCCATATCCTCGGCACCTACTACGACCTCGCAGAGAAAACATTCGCGATAAACGAGAAGGGGGCGCGCATCGCAAGGGCGGCGACACTCGGCAAAGATATACTCGTCGCGGGAAGTGTCGGCCCGATAACGCGGCCGTTCGAGACCGAAAACCGTCCCGGAGTAAGCGAACTAAACGGCATTTTCTCAGAACAGATTGACGCGCTTATCGAAGGCGGCGTCGATTTGATAATCCTCGAAACATTCGCCGATATCGAGGAGATACTTATCGCGCTTCACGCTGTAAAACGAAATAAACCGGGGATTCCGGTT
The DNA here is from genome assembly GCA_003645085.1 of bacterium. GTDB lineage: Bacteria > UBP14 > UBA6098 > UBA6098 > UBA6098 > QNEE01. The sequence goes on from QNEE01000132.1 coordinate 4,775, forward strand.
ATATGTAGTATGTCGTTCGTCGAGGGCGGGAGGACGATTACCGGTATCGACCCGCAAACCGCAGCGGAAAAGTTGCTATCGCAGCGGGTTAAAATTATCGGCGCGAACTGCGGAACCGGCCCAAGAGGGCTCCTCGAAGCGCTCAAATCGCTCGCAATATCTAAAGATACGATACTCTCGGCTATGCCTAACGCCGGTCTGCCGACATTCACGGACGGCCGTTTCGAATATACCGCCGAGCCGGATTATCTCGCCTATTACGCGAAAAAATACGCAATGGCGGGCGTCGCTATTATCGGCGGTTGCTGCGGAACGGGCCCGGAACATACAAAAGCGATTGCCGAGGCCGTCGGCAACCTGAAACCGAAACCGCCGAAAAAAATAGCCGTTGGCGTAATAAAGGAACCGGGCGAGGCACCGATTCGCGAGAGAGAAAAGACATCTTTCGAGAAAAAAATCGAAAAAAGGTTCGTCTATTCGATGGAGATAGACCCTCCACGAGGAACCGGGACGGCAGAAACAATCGAGGCCGCGAGGCGTTTCAGAGAATTAGGCGGAGACGCTATAAACGTGTCCGATATTCCTATGGCGCGGCTACGAATGGCGGCGCTGCCGCTGGCATCTGCTATAAGGTGCGGTGCAGATATCGATGTCGTTCTACACGCTACCGCACGGGACAGAAATCTAATAGCGATTCAATCGGATTTACTCGGCGCCCACGCTCTCGGTATCGACAATATCCTCGCGCTCCGGGGCGACCCGCCGAGCGTGGGGGATTATCCTTATGCGACCGGTGTCTACGACGTTACAAGCCCCGGGATAGTGTCGATTCTATCGGCCTTTTCTCAAGGATACGACCGCCTCGGAGTAGAAATAGACAATCCCGCCGATTTCTTCATTGGGGTCGCTCTCAATCAGAACGCAACCCATTGGGAACGTGAGGTCGCGCACCTCGACGATAAAATTAACGCCGGAGCAAAATTCATCCAGACACAACCTGTTTTCGATATCAAAAAACTGGAAACCGTCATAAAAGCGGTAGACGGGCGGGCGAAAATTATTGCAAGCCTTTTGATTCTGGCGTCGGAGCGGCACACCGAGTTCCTACACAACGAAGTTCCGGGAATATCTATCCCGAAAAGCATCCGCGAAGCGATGCGCGGGTTATCCGGCGCGAAAGGGCGCGAACGCGGCCTCGAAATAGCGCGTGAGACACTCGACGCACTCCGGGAAAAAGCGGACGGCGTTTGCCTTATGCCGCCTTTCGGCCGATACAAACTCGCGGAGGAATTGATTTCGTGAACCGAAGCGTCAATAAGGAAATCCTCCTTCCGCTCAGGCCGGAATTTATCCTGAGGCGGCTCGGTTACGGCAGAACTCGTCCGACTCCGGAAAATATACGCAATCGGATTATGGGCATTATCAGCGAGGCGCGCGCGCTTATCGAACCGGGAGCCGTCTATATCGACGCGGATATCGTCTTGAAGCAGTTCCATCTGTTCGAGCTTGAAGGTAAATTCGATTTGCCCGGCGAGAGCATAACGAGATTGCTTAAAGATTCCGAAAAAGCGACCGTTTTCGCCGGGACTATAGGCGGCGAGATTACCGACGAGGTTGACAATAGGATTTCCGAAGGTCGCGACGATGAAGCGCTTTTCCTCGACGCTGTCGGCTCGGAGGCCGCCGAGGAACTGGCACGGCTGATGCACCGATGGGCACATCACAGGGCGAAACGCACCGGGATGACCGTTACCGGACGTTTTTCTCCCGGCTACGGCGATTTCGTCCTGGAAACACAGCGAGAGATAATCGAATACCTCGGAGCGGAGGAAATCGGAATTTCGGTTAACAACCGATTTATGCTCACGCCGCGCAAATCTGTAACCGGTATAATAGGATGGAATTCGAAAAAATAGCGAAATCGAACGTCCTGATTATGGACGGCGCGATGGGCACTATGCTCATAGCCGAAGGGCTTCGCACAGGCGAGTCGCCGGAGGCTTTTATGCTGGAACACCCGGAGACCGTCCAGAAAGTCCATTCCGATTACGTCGCCGCCGGGGCACAAATACTCACCACCAATACTTTCGGCGCGTCGAGAACCCGCCTGGCCGAGTTCGGATTGGGCGATAAAGTTGACCAGATTTGCGCTCTAGCGGTCGGACTCGCGAAAAAAGCGGCAGGAGAAAAGGCATTTATCGCCGGTTCTATCGGCCCTCTCGGCGTTTTTCTCCCGCCTTTCGGCGAAATGAATATCGACGAGGCTTACGACGCTTTCAGCGAACAGGCCCGCGCGTTGGAAAGTGCAGGTGCCGACCTTCTCGTAATCGAAACGATGACCGACCTCCGCGAAGCGCAACTCGCTCTTCGCGCCGCGAAATCGGCGGTGAGAATCCCGATAATCGCCCATCTCGCATTCAACGAGGCCGACCGAACGGTTACAGGGACATCTCCCGATGTCGGTGCGGTCGCTCTCGGTTCGACCCGCCCGTTCGGAATCGGAACCAATTGCGGCGGCAAACCGGAGGAGATGGTCGAGAATATCCGCAGGATGCGCCGATACTGGGACGGACCTCTTTCTGCCGAGCCGAACGCGGGAGTCCCAAC
>QNEE01000133.1 GCA_003645085.1 bacterium
AATATGTGCAATAAACAGGGGCAAATAAACGCTGGAACTATACCGCTCGCGCAAAGCCAGGGTCAACCCGGAGGACTATCTCTCGACCAGCAAGCCGCCGCTGCACGACTCGCCGCCGAACAGGAAGCGGTTAAAAAATCTATCGACGAACTCGCAAAAGAGGCCGCCGAACGCTCGGATATTGCCGGCAGAATGGACGATATAGTCGAGGAGATGGAAGAAGTAATCAAAGACCTCCGCCATCGCGGCGCCGACGAAAGGACTCTGGAAAGACAAGAGAGAATTCTTTCGCGAATGCTCGACGTCCAGAAATCGCTTCATAGACAGGAATTCGAGGAGAGACGTAAAAGCACTACAGGCGAGGATATTGTCAGAACCAGTCCTCATCAGCTCCCAGAGGACTTGGGGGAACGCCGCGACATTCTCCAGCAACAATTATTGCGTGCGCTGAACCAGCCCTATCCTAAAGAATACGAATCGCTTATAAAAGCTTATTTCCACAACCTTCGAGAAAGAACTCACCCGGAGAGCCGGTAAATCGATATGAAAAAAATACTACTAATATCGATAATCATTATTCTATCGTTTATATCCACAATTTTAGCCGATTACGCCCGCGATATCGAACTCGCGCGGCGCTATATCGCACTGGATAAATACGAAGAAGCCAGAGAGGTGCTCGAAACCCATCTTGTCGACCATTCAGATAACGCAACACTCAGAATGCTCTTAAGGCAGGTCTATCGCGCGCTCAAAGATAACGCCGCCCTCCTTTCGCTTATCGAAGAAGACCTCCTCCGTGAACCTGACAACGCCTATCTCTGGGTCGAGGCCGGCCAGCTATATCTTTCTCAGGGAAACGGTGAACAGGCCGAGAAATCGTTCGATACCGCTTTGAAAATTGCCCCGGACGACCAGGGGCTGGTTCTGTCGATATATTATGCCTACAAAAATTGGGGCTATATCGACGAGGGCATCGCTTTTCTACTCGAGGCCCGTAAACGCGGGACCGAACCGGGTGCTTATGCTATGGAAATCGCTTCTATGTATGAAATACGCGGTGATTGGAAAAACGCCGCCAACGAATACGCATTATACCTCGAACAATACCCCGATAGGTTCGGCGATGTCGAACGGAGAATGAACGAGGTCGCCGCCGACAGTGAACAACTCGAAGAACTCGAAAGCGCCGTCGAAAAGCTGCGCGATACGGGAGTTCAGGGTGACAGAATAGACCGAATGCTGGCGAGACTTCAAGCCCGACAGGGCGAATACGAACGCGCTGTCCAGAGCCTTATCGATGCCGAAACCAAACGCGGAAGCAAAGGGGTTTATGTTCTCGGTTTTATGCGGGAGGCCCAACAAGCCGGAGCGCACAACGCGGTGATAAAAGCCGGAGATTATCTATTCGACGCCGAACCGAGAATCGCACAGGAGGCCGCACTGATAACCGCATCTTCGGTTAGAGCACAAGGAAAACCGGACAAAGCTAAAACCATCCTGATGGGTTTATTAGAGAGTAAAAGCCCGTCCATAGCGGTCGGAGCGATGACATTGCTGGGACAGATAGAACTTTACGATTTAGGGAATATCGACAGTGCCGAAGAATACTTCGACCGGGCTATAACCCGATATCCCCGAACACCGGGCGTCGGCCTCGCTTATCGGGGACTAACCGATGTCTATATCAGACAAAATAACCTCGCTGCGGCAGAGAGGGTTCTTCAGCAACGACGCAAAACAGCCCCGCAGGACCAGTGGGCGCTGTTCGGACTCGGAGAATTAGCGTTTTTCAGGGGTTCTGTCGATACCGCGGGCGGAATATTCCAAGCCGTTGTGTTGGGATTCCCAACCTCATTCGAGGCAAACAATGCCGTCGAATACCTCGCGCTTATCGCAGATGCCGCGGAATCCGAAAAAATGCCCCGTATCGCCGGGGTGTTTATGCTAATGCGGCAGCGGAAAAACCGTGAAGCTATCGAAGAACTGAATAGCCTAATAGAAGAACTCGAAGGAGAAATCTGGCTCGATTTGCTTTTATGGACGAGAGCGACCTTGCACCTCGAACTGGAAAATCTGACAGGAGCGACGAACGACCTCGTGAATATCATCGAGAATTATCCCGATGGTTACCATGCCGCTCAATCGCTGGAACTCCTCGGCGACCTCGCAGCAAAAAGCGGGGATATAACATCTGCGGCGGATTATTACAACCGCGTCCTTACCGATTATCCCGAAGCGGTGAATATCGAACGTGTGCGCGGGAAACTCCGCGAAATACCCGGAAATCTGTAGAATAACAGAAAAATGACTGGCAAAGAAATTATCGAGAACGGAATCCGGAAACTATCGGCGGCGGGTATCGAATCGGCGGAGCGTGAAGCGGCTATCCTCCTGAGCGAAATAACCGGATGCTCTTCCGCGGGATGTTACCTACTCGATAACATCGATTTTGACACGAAAGATAAATATATCGGACTAATAAAAAGACGGTGTGCCGGAGAACCGCTTCAGATAATAATCGGCGAGTGGGAGTTCTACGGAAGACCTATCCGGTTGCGCGAAACCGTTTTTATCCCGAGGCCGGAAACAGAAGGGTTAGTGGAGTTAGTCCTAAAACATATTCAACAGGACGCTCCCGCGAAAGGCCTCGAAATCGGCGTCGGTAGTGGAGCGATTAGCATAAACCTACTCGCCGAACGACCGGAACTTTTGATGGTGGGTTGCGATATTTCCGAAGAGGCTCTTGCGCTAACACGAGAAAACGCCGAATTCCTGAATGTTTCCGAGCGCCTTGCTCTGATAAAAACCGATGTCGCCGAGACTGTGGAAGGGGTATTCGATTTTGTAGTGAGCAATCCGCCCTATGTAACAACCGAGGAATTAGAGGGGCTTTCTATCGAGGTGAAAAATGAACCTCGCCAGGCTCTCGACGGCGGCGACGACGGTCTTAGAATTATAAAGAGTATTATAGAAACAACAACGCGGCTTATTAAACCGGGCGGTTTTATCGCACTCGAAATACACGAACGGCTCGGCGAGGAAGTTAAAGGACTTATGGAAGAGCGCTCCTTATCAACCGAAACCTATAAAGACCTTTCGGGTAAAAACAGATACGCGCTGGCCTTTAAGGAGGTTTAGTATGGAAAGATGCGTGGCAAATCTGAACTGGCAGGAATTTGCAGAATTAATCGAGGATATTAAAGGGGTTATCCTGCCGATAGGGACGATGGAGGCGCACGGATGCACCAATCTCGGCACGGATATAACCATACCGGAATATCTCGCCGGGCGGCTCGCCGAGGAACTCGACCTACTGATAGCACCGTCGGTAAACTACGGGATAACGCGAACATTGCTGCCGTATCCGGGTTCCATGACAGTCGAGCCGGAGAGTTTTAAGGCTTATGTCTACGATGTTGCGGAATCGCTTATAGAGACCGGCTTCGAGTGGATACTTTTTCTAAACGGGCACGGCGGTCATATCGACGAACTTGCCGAAATAGCCCGCGAACTATGGCGGGTTACCGGCGGGAAAAGTATCGTTATTCACTGGTGGACACTGTGCGAAGAAATCACAAAACAGGTTCTCGGCGAGGCCGGAGGCCACGCGGGAATAAACGAAACATATATGGTTATGGCGGCTAACCCGGAACTCGTCAATGAAAGCCGATACGAGCCGAATATGGCCCATCTCGTCCGTTCGGGGGCGTTCCCATACCCGAATCCGGGAACGATTCTGCTTTACGAGAAAGGCCAGGGTCTGCCGAGATTCGTCCCCGAAGAGGCTAAAGCCTATGCCGACGCGGTTACGGATGAAATCGCGAGATACATCGCGGACGTGCTTGCAAACTGGAAAAACAATTTCGCACAAATATAAACATTAATTCCTTGAATTAAGTCTAGTTATTCATATATTTTTTATAATGGATTGTGTCTTCATTAATCCATAATCCATAAATTCTTCGGAGGATTTCTATGATATATAGAAGTATGCTTTGTTTAACTTTATTAATACTGCTCTTAAGCGCCGGCATAACCCCTTCGGCTCCGTTCCACGACGAACCACTCCCACCTTACGAGAGTTCACCTGAAACGGAAATAGACTCCCTCGAACGCATAATGCCGAATCCGGAAACCGACCCAGACGCCTATTTTGCGTGGAAAGCCGAATACGCGGCGGCATTTTCGAGGTCGCTGATGCCCGAGGGTAGCGACAGGCTCCGCCCGATGGAACCTATGGTGCTCTCGCTGGATAACGGCTACGTCGATTTTAATATGTGCGAGACTAATGTAGGAGGACTCGGTGGAATGGGCGTTTTTTCTGAAGGTTGCCGCCCGACCGGTGCCGGTCCGTGGATGAATCTCACTTATTATTACCCAAGCACCCCGTGGGATTTCACTATCTATAAAATCGATGGCAACACCCCCCAAAAATCTTATCGAAACGGAACGGGTTGCGTTATCTTGCCCAACGCCGATGCAATGTATATCCTGGGTAATAAATGTTATACCGAATACAACAATATCCACGGCGTAAAGATTATTCAGATACTCGAGTGTGTCAGCCTCGGCACAGCGCCCGGCGATATCGAACAGGTAAAACGGACAAATATGTTCATACCGGTCGATGGCAATTGCCATAATTGTGGATGCCTCGATTATTACGACACTAAGCTTAATGCCAGCGACGGTGCGAATATAGCGACCGCTTTTGGATATACCGGCGTCGCCACAATACATTTCGCCCCCGGTATCCCCCCTACGTGGAGAGCTTTCGAGTTCGGCGCGCCTCCCGTTTGGTGGGGTATCGAAGCGCTCGGTATTCTCATCGGTTTCGAGGCTACAATGCCGGATGCATTCTGGTATGGTAGCTGGCCCGTATCCGTCGACAACGGATGGGACGATGCCCAATGGATAGCCGATACGGGGGGCGGTTGGACGGATACAGCCGCGATGGTGAAGTGGTATCAGCGCAGTGTTTGCCCTGGCGATACTTTGGTCTATACGACCTACTACGGCATCGGCGCTCTCGAATCCGGGACAGACCTGGTTATAACCCACGGTCCGCCGACAATTTCCGCGGGGTGTGCCGATATCTCCCCTAATCCGGCACCTATCGACGCTATTATCACTAATATCGGTTTAAGTAACGCGGATAATGTTATGGTTACCCTGGACCTCAGCGGTTCGCTTCTTACTCTTGCCGGCGGGGCCAACCCGCAAAATCTCGGGACTATCGCCGGTAGCGGCGGCGGAAGTGTAGCCAGTTGGACGGTGAATATTCCATCTGCCGCATACGGGACTACTCAATGCTACGATATTTCAGTAACCTGGACCGGCGGCGGCCCAGTAACCGAACATTACTGTATAGATATTCCAAACCTCGTCGAATTCAGTGTCATAGCCACCGCGGACGATTACTTGATGTGCTCTGGCGAATGCACAATGCTCCATGCAACGCTGGATACCTCCGAGATACCAGACCATACCTGGTATTACACCTGGTCGCCGACCGATTTTCTGTCCGACCCGACATCGCCGGACCCGATTGCCTGCCCCGAGTCGACTATAACCTATATAATCGAGGCAAACGACGGCGTCGATTGTATAGATACCGATTCGGTTACGATAACTATCGAGGAAAGCCCGATAGTGATACTGAACGATACGACCATTTGTGCAGGCGAGGGCGTAACGCTTATACCCGAAATAACGCCGGATATTCCCGGTTACAATTATGTCTGGTCTCCCGGCGGCGAAACGACTCGCGAGATAACTGTCTATCCGACTACAACATCGACATACGGGCTGGCCGTAACCACACCGATGGCGGGTTGTCTCGGTTATGATGATTGCACCGTATATATCGACCCCGAGGTTATAGCCGATGCCGGCCCGACGGATACCATTTGTCTGGGCGATACTATTATCCTGGGCGGTTCGCCGAGCGGTTCCGGCGGTGACGGCTACTACACCTATTACTGGGAGCCGCCGACAGAGGTCAGCGACCCCTATGCACCGAATCCGTGGGCTTTTCCCGAGTCTACAACGACCTATATTTTAACCGTTATGGACGGTGTCGGTTGCATTGGAACGGACACGGTAACGATATTCGTGGATACGCCTCCATCGGGAGTCCATCTAGTTTATCCGCCCGACGGCTCGGTGGATTGGCCTTTAGGGCCGCTCACTCTGGACTGGGATAGCGCCGCTGGGAGTCCGGTTATTACTTACGATGTTTATATGAATGGCGTTCTGGTGGCTTCAGGTCTAACCGAAACCGAATTCGATACGATTGCGAATTGCACTGAATATATAACCTGGTTTGTTATCGCACACAACCATTGCGGAGACGATACGAGCGAAATCTGGGACTATTCGGTAGTCCCTTGCGACCCGCCGTGGACATATCTTATCGAGCCGTTCGATATGGCGTGGACGGCCTGCGACCCACAATTGATACGCCTCGTGGTCAACGACGATATGAGTATAGATACAATGTCCATCAGGCTTACGGTTAATGGATATACATATTCGATAACCGACCCAGAACTCTGGATTGAGGACGATTCTATTCTCGTTTTCGAGCCTTCCCCGCACTGGTTGGACGGCGATACAGTCTATTGGAGTCTCGATTCACTGGCCGATGAGCTTGGAACTGTAACGGTTCTACTTCCCGCCGGGGAATTCTACGTCGACTTAAGTCCTCCCGTCGCATGGGGTTTCTATCCGCCCGACGGTTCGGTAATCAACTCATCTATGCCGAATATCGCCGTCTGGGTCGCCGACTCCCTCTCCGGATTAGATACAAGCTCCGTCTATTTATCGGTCGACGGCGTCTATTGGTATCTGCACAGCCCCGCGCTTTTCTTTACGTGGGATAGTCTCGGAGTCGGTATGTCGCTATATCTCGATAGTATGTATCACGCTTTCACAGCCGAGCATAACGATACCGTCCATATATGCGTCGGTGGCTGGGATTCCCCGGATTACTGCGACCCGAACTCTCTGGAGGTTTGCTGGGACATATATATCGATATCGAGGGTCCGGTCGCCGAGCCGCCTTTCGACCCCGCAACAGGAATTCCCATAAATGGGCTTATTTCTGCATGCAACGACCAGGGGTTCTGTTTGCCGTTGTATGATACGCCAGTTTCTCATGGTGTTGTCGAATCGACTATAGTCCTGCAGGTTAATTATGTCAGTTACAGAACCGATGACCCGCAGCTTACGTATGCTAACGATACCTTGTGCTTTCTACCCGGAAGCTTATGGTCAGAC
>QNEE01000134.1 GCA_003645085.1 bacterium
ATCATAACTTCCGCCGAGGCTTCTCTGCCAGTCTATTTCGCCCGTAGAATCCAACTTCACTATCCAATAATCAGTAGAATCGCCGGGTGTTCCGTGATGTCCGCTGACATCGCCATCATTGGAATAGGACGCTCCCGCGACGATGAAACCGCCATCGGAAGTCTGTTGAATGGAATACGCATGATCCCTATCACTTCCGCCGAGGCTTCTCTGCCACTGTATTGTCGGCGGGGTTTGCGCAAGGCACACGGCGGCGAGAAGCGCGAGGGCGATGGTTGTGGTCGTCGTGTTTTTCATTTTAGCCTCCTCGATTTTTTCTATTATCATAGAAAAATATACTGCCTCGTTTCAGAAAAAAAAGGAAATTATTCGCGTCGCCCGTTTTTCCCGATAACCTGTTTTCCCCTTGATAAACCAAAAATTTTTCTTTATAATTAAACGAATATAAAGCCATATTAGCAATCAATCACGATGACTATACTATTATGAGAGCTATTGCGATAATCCTTCTGTCTCTGGTTCTCGCGTCTTTCGCCGAAAGAACCCCCGAACAGAAAAGCGGCACGATAGCCGTTCTCAAAACCCTTCGAGGCGAGCCGGGCGGCATCGACCCGGAATTTCTTGCGTATAAGCGTATAACCAGGCCCTCGACTCAATGTTCTTACAAAACCCCGGGCGAGCATTTTTGGGTTCACTATGATACATCCGGCTATCACGCTGTCGATTCGGTAGGTTTTGCTATCAAAATCGGGGAATACCTCGAACGCTCGTGGGAAGCCTATATCGACACGATGGGCTATCTTCCGCCGCCTTCCGACGGTTCCGCGGGCGGCGATTCGCTATACGACGTCTATTTGAGAAGTATGGGCTATTATGGCTTGACGTATCCCGGTGTCGATGGTCCTGCGCCGTGGGAGGATTATTCGAGCTATATAGAGATAAACAAGAATTTCGACGGCGCATATCCAAACGACGACCCGGAAGGCCCCGTCGCGGGCGCGATGAAGGTAACCTGCGCTCACGAGTTCCACCACGCCGTCCAGTTCGGTTTACGCGGAACAAATGCCGCGTGGATAGCCGAGATGACAAGCATCTCGATGGAGGAACGTCTTTACCCGCAGGTCAACGACTATATCTGGCTTGTCGATTACCTGATGAGCGACCCGCATCTTCCGATAAACTGGAACGCCGGTTACCATATGTATGGACTGGGGCTTTATGCACAATACTGGAATATGGTTCACACCGATGATTTCCTCTATACATACTGGGATACGCTCCGCTATATCCGCGAAATGGACGCACTTTATACGACTTGTAGTGCCTACGGAACAACCCTTCTCGATGATTTCGGGACTTTTGCGGCTTATGCGCTTCTTACCGGCAGCCGCGACTGCGGCTTTTTCCCGGACGGTGCAGCGCTATCCGATATGACCGTAGCCCGGACGCATAATTCCTATCCCGCGAACGGCGGGCCGGCTCAACGTCCTTACGGTTACGGTATCAACTACGTTATTTTCGAGGGGTTCGATACGGTGTCGTGCGATTTGAATATAGAATTTACCGGGGATACCGGTCTCGATTGGTCGGTTAAGGCTATCTGGAAAACTGCCGACACAGCTGTTTTCTACGACCTCGACGTCGGCGATTTCGGTTTCGGCGAGGTCAGGGTTCCGTTCGCTAACGAATCCGAGTTTATCGGGCTGGCCATAGTCCCCGCGGGGACTACTATGACCCGTTATAATTACAGCTATTCCGCCGAGATACTCCCTGCGGGTATCGACGAAGCCGAGCTTCCCGATAAAACTATTGTATCGGCGTATCCAAATCCGTTTAATTCGACCTGTAAAATTACCGTCGATTGTCATTCCCGCGAAAGCGGGAATCCATTAGACGCAATTCCTGAATTGCCCCTACGAATCGAAATCTACGATATTACCGGGAAACTCGTTCGCACATTGGGGATGGGGGAGGGCGCTCCGCGCTCCGCGCTCCGCACTCCGCACTCTTTTTTCTGGGACGGCACCGACAATTCCGGCCAACCTCTACCGACGGGGATATATTTTATAAAACCTGATGGTTATAATAGTATTTCGAAAATAACTCTCATCGAGTGAAACCGCACGAGGAGCATATATGGCTAAAACCCCTTTATCGATAGCGTTTCTGTGGCATATGCACCAACCGGTCTATACGGAACCTGATTCCGATATCGCTTTGATGCCCTGGACGCGCCTTCATGCGACTAAAGATTATGCGGATATGCCTCTCTGGTGCGAGGAAAACCGATTTCCCGCCACATTTAATCTCGTTCCCTGCCTTCTCGACCAGATAGAGGACTACGCCAACGGCAACCTTACCGATAACTATTTAAGACTATCCAAAATTCCCGTTATCGACCTCGATGAACAGGACCGCGCTTTTATAGTCGCGAATTTTTTTACCGCCAACGAGAACACGATGATAAAGCGGTTCCAGCGCTACCGAGAGCTTTACCAAAAACGTGGCCCCAGTGGGATAGTCGATTCTGCCAGAATGGCAGGTTTGTTCGACAATCAGGAAATACTCGATATCACGGTTTTACACAACCTGGCCTGGTTCGGCGAACATCTTCAGGAGGACCCGGATATCAAGCAACTTATAAACAAGGGGAGGAATTTTACGGAGGTCGACCGCGCGGTCGTTCTGGAAAAAGCTCAAAACTGGATTGCCGGCATAATTCCGCTCTATAAAAGACTATGGTTCGAGGGCCTTATCGAGGTTTCTTTTAGCCCGTATTATCATCCGATTCTGCCGTTACTTTGCGATACGAGGAGCGCGGTCGAAGCCGACCCATCGACGCCGTTGCCGCAGGAGGAATTCCAAAGCACCGAGGATGCGTATAGACATATAACCCTCGCTATCGAACGGTTCGAGGAGATATTTGGCCGCCAGCCGTCGGGTATGTGGCCCAGCGAGGGCAGCGTTTCGGAAACGATATTACCTTTACTAAAAGAGACTAATATCAAGTGGATTGCTACCGACGAAGCGATTTTGCATAAGTCCCTTCAACTCGGTGCGCGTCACGAACCCGGAAGATTCGGCGCGGCGACGCTGTATCGGCCATACAGGATATGCCGAAAAGGCAAAGAAATAGCGATATTCTTCCGTGACCGGCGGCTCTCCGACAGAATCGGTTTCGATTATGCGAAAATGGCTACAGAAGAAGCTATCGAGGAGTTTATCGGACAACTGAGGCGTATCCACGACGGCCTTCCCGAAAGCGGACATTTCGTTGTTCCGATAATTCTCGATGGGGAAAACGCATGGGAATATTTCCCGCACAACGGCAAGGAGTTTCTGACGACCCTTTTTACGACGCTTCTCGAAGAGGATTTTGTCGAGCCGACAACCCTCGGCGGTTTTCTGGATAAACATCCCGATGGTGGTGTTCTGGAGAGGCTCGCTGCGGGAAGCTGGATTAACGGCGAATTCCGAACGTGGATTGGAGCGCCCGAAAAAAACCGCGCGTGGAGCGAGCTTATCCGCGCACATAGCGCGTATGCCGGGACGGTTAGCCTTCTCGACAGAGAAGCCGTTAAGGCGGCTTATAAAGACCTGCTGGTTGCTGAGGGTTCCGACTGGTTCTGGTGGTTTGGGGAAGGCAATTTTACGCCCTATGCCGAAGAATTCGATACTCTTTTCCGCGAGCGCCTTAAGTCGGTATATAAAAGCCTCGGGTTACCCGCGCCGGAATCGCTCGACGACCCTATACATTCGAGAAGCGCGATAAGGAAACCTATCCGGCCTCCGCTGGAGATATTCACGCCGTATCTCGACGGTCGCAGCACAGATTATTATGAATGGGCGGTTGCCGGACTATATGAACCCTCCGGTTTCGTTGGTGCTATGCACGGGCGACAGGTTTCGCGCGAGATACAGAGGATTTATTTTGGTTTCGATATGAACAATCTCTATGTCCGTGTCGATACGTCACGCCCCGCTCGTAATATACTCGCGGGAAACGAATCGATTGCGGTCGAATTCCCCGGCGACAGGCGGTTCCGTATGGTTCTGACGCCGTCGATAGATGGTCCGATAGCGCTTTTTCAGGAATATAACGACGAATTGGCAACCTGGCGAAACGTCGAGGGCGGAATAAACTACGCCGCCGATGAAGTAGTCGAGGTGGGAATTCCTTTTAGAGCATTACGTGCAGAGCCGGGAACAGAAAGAGAGTTTTTCGCGTATATCTTCTCGGCGAATAAGATTATCGAAAGATTCCCGGGGAGCGGATACCTTATTACAGAGATTCCCGGTCCCGATTTCGACGCTGTCCAATGGACGGTTTGATACGGCTTCGTTCAGTTAGGTGTTTTATCCATTATTGCCTATTTGTATCAAAAAATACCGGAATTGAATATATATGTCAAAATTAAAGGAAATCGGCGAGGTTCTCGCTGTGGAACCAAATGGCGCAAGAGTTAAAATACTCGAGTCGGAAGGATGTAAAACCTGTTCATTCCGAGACGGTTGCATACTTAAACGAAAAGGGGAATGGATAATCACGGCAACCAATCCTGTTGGGGCTACAACCGGAGAAAGGGTTGAAATTTCGATAAATAGTATGGCATATCTCGGTGCGGGGGCGATATTATTCATACTGCCCGTGTTCCTTCTTGTGGCGTTTTATTTAATCGGTAAAGCTTTGTTTAATGGGGCTTTCGCGGTTGCCGTCGGGTTTGTTGGACTTATTGCTGGCACGGGGATTGCGTATTATTTTGGCCGAGGGAAGGGTGCCGACCGGTTTAGATATAGAATCGAAGAAATTATACCTGAATCGGTTGACCCGTAAACAAAAAGCACAAAGCAACTATTACACTTCAGTCGAATTGCCGGATAGAAAGCCAAGTGTTACCGAGAAAATTAGAGAAAATGAAATCAGCTATTCTGCTGAATAATGGGGAATAAACTGTGAAAAACGTGATACTAAGGATAATAGAAATTATCATAGCGTTATTGCTGATGATTATAACGGCGCCCTTATTTCTTTTGGCTGTTATCGTCGCAATGGTCGATTCCCCCGGTAAAATTCTGCTCAAACAAGATAGAGTTGGGAAGAACGGTAAGGTTTTTAAGCTATTTAAGCTACGCACGATGAAAAAAGGTGCGAACGGCGATTTGCCTATGCACACTCAGGTCAACGACCCGCGCTTTTCGCCAGTATGTCGTTTTATCCGTTCGACCTGTATCGATGAGATACCTCAGTTCTGGAACATCCTCAAAGGGGAGATGACCTTTATCGGCCCACGCCCCGAACGCCCTCCTATTGTCGAGGCTTACACCGAACGTCAACGCGATATTCTGAACTTTACTCCGGGCCTTTTCGGGATTAGCCAGCTCGTTTTCAGAGAAGGTGTAGTTGTTTCGGAAAAAATCGATGTCGAGTTGCAGTATTACGAGAACCGCACGATTTGGAAAGATTCGAAGATACTGTTTTATACCCCTATCGTTTTATTAGCCCACGTCGCCGGGAAGGTCCGTCCCGGGAAATTCTCGACCAACCACAAACACTCCTGGCTTAAAAGAGCTATCCTGGGTCAGGAAATATCTTAACTGACGATATATTAGTCTCTCTTATTCCGGCTCGGCTGGCTGTCACTGTTTTGCTTCGTTCGGTAAGGTTGTAGAATATATTATTCTCTAACGCAAAAACCCGTCCACCCGTCGGTGCGTGGCGACCCTGCACCATCAACCGAAGCGAGCCCACAGGGACCTTAAATTTATAGGCGAATTCTGTTACCAACGGTTAAAACAATGGGCTATTACCTTTTCCTACCGGTAAAAGGTAGCCGAGAGCCGGATGAGGGGAATTATGGTTTTTCGATGGACTTCTCATCCGTATTTCGTTTGACATTCTAACTTCATTAATCTAAATTGGAAACCGATTGCCGATTCACGACGAAGGAGTTTGGCAAATTCGGAGCGAGAATCTTATTATCTGAAAACAAAAGTAATCATTATTCGGTAATTTCTACAGAACGCACGGTAGTTTTATTTAATGGAGATTGCTTCGGTCGCTATATTTCTTCGCAATGATGTATTTGTCGATGATTTTCCACAAAAATTATCGACCTCAAATTGGATGAAATCTACTATCGAGAGATGTTTATGATATGTTAAGTGCGGAAACAATTAACCTCTTTTTTAGTTTTTCTCCGCTTTTGTGGGGAATTGCGCTTCTACTGGCAGGCATTTTCACTTTTTTAGCTTACCGGATAACCAATCCGCCTATTTCCGGAGGGAAAAGGGTTTTGCTCACCGTTTTGAGGTTTATCGCCTTTTTAGCGATTATATTAATGATACTCGAACCTCTGCTGGCGTGGGTTATGGCCAGACCTGTCCAGCCGCGAGTGGCGATAATGTGGGACAATTCGCGGAGTATGTCTATTTCCGATAAATCTGGAAGCCGCGATGCGATTGTCCGAGAATTATACGATTCTGAACCGCTATTAAAAATAAGGCGGGAATTTCCCGTCGACGAGTTTGCTTTTGCGGACACCCTTATCCCCGTGAACAACGGTTTCTCGTTCGATGGCGAGGCCACCGCAATGGGTAAAGCGATTTTTCTGCTGCAAAAAGGGTATTCCACCGGCGACCCGCTCGGCGCGGTTATAATTATAAGCGATGGACAGGCGAATTACGGTGAGGACCCATTGGGAGCCGCCTATAGAAGCGAATTCCCGATATATACTGTTGGCGTAGGCGACCCGACACCGCCGAGGGATATAATTCTCCGACAATTAACCACACAAAAAGTGGCTTATGTCGGACAGGATTTCCCGATAATAGCCGGAATCAGAGCGCTCGGATACGGCGGCAGGGAAGCGACTGCGAGACTTTATGCGGACGGCGAGAAAATCGACGAAAAGAGGGTAATTCTCTCCGAACGCGGGGAACTCGTCGATATTACTTTTACTGTTTCCCCGGATACGGACGGCGTTTTTACATATCGCGTCCTTGTGCCTGCGCTCGAAGGAGAACTTACACCCGCTAACAATGCGCGTAGTGTCAGAGTAAATATCCTTCCGAGTAAAAATCGTATTCTCGTAATCGCCGCGCAACCGACATGGGAATCGACGTTCTATCTGCGCGCTGTCCGCAGCGACCCCGACCTTATAGTAGAAAACGCTTTTACCGGCAAATCATCGCCGGCCGGGAGTGTCAGATTGCCGACCACTCTCGCCGGTTTTCAGGAATACGACGCTGTCGCGATAATTGGAGGA
>QNEE01000135.1 GCA_003645085.1 bacterium
CAGAATAAGAAGTATGCCGAGATATATAGCGTTTTTCACCTGAACTCCTTTTGGGCTAACCAGCCAACCGACTTTTTTGGGTTAGGTTTTATATTAAATTACCCACGATGTTCGTTATTCGCAAGGAGTTTCTGTCGGGGGATTTTATAGAGATTCCATTTCGTCAAATCCGGCTGTCACGGTTTCTGCTATGTTCGGTAAGGTTATATTATATGCTATTTCCGAACGCAGAAACCCCCACCAAAACACCAGAGACCACCCTCGCGCCAGCCGTTCCTATCTTGACAATATTGGGATTATCTGTATATAGGACAGTTTAGTGGTTTCCCGGCGAGGGTTCTCCGATATGCCATTCGTTGCCGATTCGGATATACGCCTCGTCCGGTTCGAGTTCGGGGACGGTAACGCTATCGACAACACCGTCGTTACCGGCGAACAAACCTATAAACTCGCCGAGAGACGATATTCTGAAATCGGCGTGGAGGTTGCCTTGCTCGGGTTCGCCGTCACAACAGATAATTATTAAAGAATCCGATTCGATAACAAATCCTGCTGGGAATTCGTATTTAAGCGGTTCACCGGGGTCGTCCGTAAGCCCGAAACTCGAGAGCGATATTGCCGTATCCTGCGGATTATATATTTCCACATAGTCGTCGAACTCGCCGAACTCGTCGGAATAGGTAGTATCGTTATTGGAGACTATTTCGGTCAGAAGCAGAAGATGCCATATATCGGCTGGTTCCGGTTCCGGTTCGTATGGCGATTTTGTGCATCCGGCGAGGAATACGAGGCAAGCAATTGTCGATATCGCAATTCTCATCAGAACCTCGCGTGGGCCTGAAGAGTAATTTCGCTGTGCGATACGCCGCCCGTTTTGTCGATGTTTATATACGTTCCCTGTAGCTTCAACCGGATTTTATCAATCGGTTCGAAACGCAGACCGATAGAGGTTTTCGGTTCCGATTCCGTATCGGTTCCGACCGATTCGTATTGCAAATAAGGCTGGAATTTGCCGAAACTGTATCGCGCCCAAAGTTCATAACCTTCGACCTTATCTTCGGTTATAATATCCGTTCCCTCGGCATATTCACCCGCCAATTCGAGATTGCCCGGGTCCAGTATCGCTCCGAGATTCCACGCGTTCCGCCATTCGAGACCTAGAGTGTCGAGACCCGTTCCGTAGCTACCGATAAAATCGACAAATTCCAGCGGCGAATAGATAAATCGCCCGACGAACTGCTTCTCGCTTGTTCGGATATCTCCACTGTGGCCGTTAAACAGACCGATATCGTATTCGATTTGATACGGTTCCTGAAAGAGTTTCCCGTTAATCCAGCAACCTATATCGCGGTCGAGATAGCCGGCATCGTCAAACCGTTCGTGGATTTCGGTCCAATCGACACCGGGGACCGACCATCGGCCGATAATATCTTCAAGCCCGAACGGTTTTCTTCTTCTGCCTATTCCTATCTCGAACGACCGGGCGCATTTCCAGCTAATATCGGCGTCTTTAAGCTCCGCAGAACCGTTTTTAAGGTCGAACGAGAGCTTGCCAGAAAACCCAGAACCGAAATCGGCTTTTATTTTCGGTCTGAGTCTTTCCAGACTGAATTTATTATTAGGATATATATCGCGGGAGTCCCATTGCCATCGCGCTATCAGGTCGCCGCCGATATCGATATCGACCTCGCCGAAACTCGATGTCGCGATTAATACAATGCAACTTAATGCAAATGTATCAAAACGGTTCATTCGTCTATCTCTGCCGAAATCGAGCGTTTGACCTGAATTCGTTTCCACTCAACACGGACTATTTCTTCGCCTATCAACTCGTCCGCTATGAAATTTCTGTCGATAGAACCGGGAAGTTCGATATCGATTTCGGTCTGGTCTCTTTCGGGACCGCGTTCGCCTCGAATACGCTTAATCTTATATGCTATACCTTTGTTCTCGAATAGAGATTTCAGGTCCTCCATCGAGCTGTCTGGGTCTGTTGTGCGAATTCTCAGGCGCCAGTTCCAGCGCGACGCGAAAAGCAACCTGCGTAAACCCTGCGGCATATGCTCGAACAGGTTTATCAGAAGGACTATAAACAGCGAGGTTACAATCGCCAGGGAGAAAAGCCCGACTCCGCAGGCCATTCCGATACCGAGAGCGATAATCAACGAACTTGCTTCTTTCGGGGATTTTAGCGAATATCGGTATCTTACTATCGACGCCGCGCCCATAAGCCCGAACGCGCGCGCAATCTGGCTACCGATAATCATCATCATAAGCGCCGCCGCGACCGATAGGACGATATGCGCTTCCGTGAAATCCATCTGCGCGGTGCCGCCGCGCCTCCGGAAACTCACCAGACCGGATAATATCGAGGCCAAAAGCAGCGTCGCGAGTATATTCGGAGCGTTGCTCCAATCGGTATTCCATAACGGTTTGCGCGGCGCGCCGCCTTCATCGGGGGGTCCCTCGGAGTTTTCAGTCGAAATCTCGCCGAAAACGGAATCGATTTCCTGCGCGAAAGCTGTCGCGGCGCGTTCGACACGACTCGGTCCCGGTGTCCACGCGATAATTAAAATAAAAAAGGCGAGGAGCGCCAACGTTACGAATCGTTTGCCCATATCGAAACTTTCTTAGGTATGTTATTCCTGCATAAATACAGGCGTCAATCCGGGTGAAAGCAGGATTCCAGACCCGATTTGACATCTACGAAAACAAATCGATACTCGTGTTCTTTCCTCTGCGAATGATACGCTCCGCGCGATTCCTGTCAACCAAAACCGGCAGGTTGAAATATCGCTCGAACAGGTCGCGTTTCGCAAGAACCGATTTGCGTTCAGCCTTGGCGGTTCCGACTGCATTTATGTCCAGAATCATTGCGCCAGCTTCTCTAACTACTCGAATACGGGTAACCACCTGTTTGTTCGACGCATCGAGAGCGTCGGCCAACCGAAGTATCCCCGCCAACCTGCGAACTGCGAGTTGCTCCTCGGCGCGAAGGTTCGCCTGGCGCTCCTCGTTTAGTTCTTGAGCCGGGCCGTTATGATAAAGTGATATAAGAGCAATCAAACGTTTTTCCCTGTTGGATAGATGCGAAAAATTGTGGTCCATAATAATGCGATACGACCGTTCCTCGTGTCTCGCACCCTCGGAATGACCGACGTCGTGAAGTAGAGCGGCGTATTCCAGCAGCCTGCGAGGACGGCTGCCGAGGCCGTGAATATCGGCCGAAGCGTCGTATATCCGCACGGCGAACTCGCGCACCTTTTGCGCGTGCTCGAAATAACCGTTGTGGGCATGGTATAGTTCGAGAACCTCTTGAAGCTCCTTATCGACCTTTATTTCGGCAGGGTCGAAACCGATGGTATCCGCGGTAAAATTGGCTATCGGAGCGTAATTTTCCTCTGGCGGACGGCTGCTGTCGAGCGTTGGGATACCGTTCGACTCGGCGAAATCGCGATACAAATCGAGTGCGCGCCGCTGGTAAAACTCGAAACTCGTCTCGACATCGCGGGTGAAACCTATATCCAGTCCGGCGTGTTGAGAATCCCCTCCCCACACACTGCTTAAATCGACTCTCGACTGAAGAGTCTCGAAAGGAACGTCGAGATAGATAGTAAGGTCGGGTCGGATACCGAGGCCGGCGAGAGTCTCCATAAGCCAATCCCTGTCGATTCCGCGAAGCAAACCCTCGATAAAGGTGGTAAGAAGATATCGGTTAAGAATGACCGTCGCCCCGCGTTCGAGCGCCGGGAGAACCTCGACCTCGAGGATGTATGAAATCTCACTCGCCGTAAGCAGGATATTCGTTCTCGGGGAAAGCGCGTTATCTCGTGCGGCGCGGTTGGTTATCTCCGTCGTTATCCAGGTGCTCCCAAAACCCGATTTAACAACATCGACACCGCGAACCTGGAGCCAGTCGTAAAGGACGTTGACTTGATGCGTTACGCCTGCGCGATGTGCACCCTCGATAACGATTAGCTTGCCGGGAAGGTTATGTTCCGGCAGGCGGGAAATAAAAGCCCCGGCCTTAGAATCGATTTTAACTTTTTGAGCGAACCAGGCCGACTGGCTATCTTCCTGAACCTGCGGCGGAAAAGTCTCGGTCCCGCTGAGCGGACTATCGAGCAGCGGTTCGATTGCGTTGAGAATATCGTCGAAAATCTCATCCTCGGTGCGGTCCATTTCGACCGGAATTAGCTTTCCCTTTTCCACAAGTCCGGCGTATTCCTGTGCGACCGAAGTCTGAAAATCCTTGAACGAATCTATCGGGTCGGCCTCTCCGGAGACATCCATACCGGCCTCGTAATATTTAGGCGGATTACCGTTCTTCTTCGTTACACGTTCGAGAGCGATATCTACCGGCACGTCGCATAGAAACGCGATATCCGGTTCGATAGCGAGAGAATATACATTATTCACCCAATCGGTGTCGATTCCCCGCGCCCGCCCTCTGGCAACGGCAGTGTATGCGTAACGGTCGGCAATTACTATTTTCCCGGCGGCCAGCGAAGGCGCGATTATGTTCTCGAGACGATAGAAAAAATCGGTAGCGTGTAAAGCACTGAAGGCATTCGGCGTGAGAAGCTGCGCCCTTTTCGCGCGCTTGGTCGCGCGGCTGATATATTTGCTAGAATTCCACGACGTTACCACTACGGAATAACCGGCGTCTTTAAGGTGCTTTTTAAGACGTTCGACCTGAGTGCTTTTGCCGGCGCCGTCGAGACCCTCGAAAACAACGAGCAACCCGTTGTGTTTACGTTGTCGGGATGCTCTTTTATTTTCGACCCGTTTTTTATTCTCCATAACAGGAGCTCGATTCGGAATGTCGTTTTGTTCCTGCGTCTTTTCCATTTGTTCTATTAATTTTGACGGTTCTAAATCAAAAAGGTTTAGGCATAATAAAACGATTTAGCTCTAACATTATAAATAATTGCCGGATAAGAGAATTTAAAGCGTTTTCTAAAAAATCAAAAACCGCAGGGGGCAAGTTCCGGGGGTCCGTGGCCGTGGCGGGTTAATCTCAAAACTCGGCCCCTCGCGGCGTTCGAGAAATCTTTTCAATTAAAACTACCTGCACTCGATAAGGAAACAACGGGCGTGCCATAGTAATACCCTCTACGTAATATATTGTTATCCAATAGATTAGCTAACTTCGGCCTGCTGCGCGAGTTATTTTTTATATACCTTAAAAGAAAAAGGTGTACCGATAGGTTCATTAAGATACCGCTTTTAGGTTTATCGTTTCCACAAAAGAAAAATGTGTGAATTAGTCTCGGTAATGGCATGCTATTTCAACATCACGACCCTCTTGGAATCGGTAACGTTTTTGCCGCTACTTGCGCGAATCAGGTAGACACCGCTGGGCAAGTTCCGCCCGGAGTTATCTCGACCGTCCCAGATAATTCCCGAAAGCTTATCGGCATCCGCCGGATACAATACCCGGACCAATCTGCCGGTCAAATCGAATATCTCTATTTCTGTTTCGGCACTCACACCTTCGAGTTCTATTCGGCAGTTCATATTGAATGGATTAGGATAAATCGAGCCTATCGAGAGATTTTTCGGCATATACGCTAATGGCGTTTCTATCGTGGTCGGAGAATTCGGCGCGCCCGGTGTAGGGTCGGCAAGACCCCAGTTATTCTCTCCGTCGGGGTAGCGCGACCAGCTTGTGCCCGCCGATTGTTCACCGAACCAGACAAGGTCTATTCCCGGTGGATGCCTGTCCCACATCTCCGGTTCTTCGCCGACCATAGTATCGAAAAGCCCGACGAATTCGCCGTCGGAATCGAGCCTGAAAGGCCCGTGCAGCGGCCCTTCGGAAGGTTCGCCGTCCGTCCACAGAACGAGATAGCCGTTAGCGTGGATTGTAACATCTGGTAGCTCCCAGTAAATCAGCGAGTCGATATTATCAGAGAGGTATCTGCCTTCAAGCTCTACCGGATACGGATTGGAATTATAAAGCTCGAGCCAGTCGTCGTAATCACCGTGTTCATCGGCATAACCCGAATCGTTCAAGGCGCAAATCTCGTTGATATATACACCATAACGGTTAATCGACTCACGGAGAGAATCTATTCTCGGACGGACATAGTCGAGGCGGTTGCCAACAAACCAGGCGATATGCGTGGCGCTTTCCTCCCACGCCGCGTTGTTTTCGTGCGAACCCTTACGATAATCGGCATAAACGTCGGTTCTGATATAGGAAGTTACGCTATCGACATAATCTATAGCCGAAGATAACGTATAGAGAGATGTCGAGAGGGAATCGAGCAAATCGCAGAACCTGTTGCGGTAGCTATCGACTTGTATTAACCGCGTCAGGAAAATATTCGGTCCGCCGATTGTCTGCGGCGAAAAATGCGTCCCGAGGTCGATTGGCGAGTGCGCGTTATCGAAAGCGACATTATGGTCCCATGGGATTAGCCTCCAGACACCGGTTACAATATCCCTGTGCAGATAGAGATTATGCCGCGAAAAATCGTTATCGCTCGTCAATATTATTATAGCATAGTATCGCAGAAGCGATTCGACATCGAAAGCCGAATCGAGCATCGCAGCGTATTCGTTGTCTGGCGTAAAATTAACTAATTCGATTATATCCTCTAAATCGCCCCAGCCGCAGTCGGTCTCCTGTTCCCAGCAGGTCGAGTAATCATCGAGAACACTGAACGCCTCCCACACGCATTTATATATCGGGTCGAGTTCTGAATGTCCACGGTGGCGTAGATAGGCTTCATCGACCTGCTCAAGGTTGACATAGACGCCGAAGTATTCGTCGTTAAGCTCGAGGTGCGCGAAATCCGCGTGCGGAGATTCGATTCCAGCCCAACAGAACAAATTAAAGCCGTAATGGTTCTTGAGCATCGTCCAATCCTGAAATTCGCTGTTTAAATTAAGCTTGCGGACATCCTCGAAAAGCTCGTCCGACGGGAATTTTATCTTCCAATTCTTTTTCGAGGACCCGCGCGACACGTTCCCTCTGTAACGAATTTCGATATCCGGCCAGAAAGCGCCGTCATACGCGAAAGAGGCATCGACGTAATCATCCGCCCACGGGTCGTCGGCGAGAATAGCGAGCTGCGAGCTATCGACGAAAAGCTCGTAGACCGGCAAATCGGACTCCGACGGCGACATCGCATGTGAAGGCCAGCAAGGGGACGACCATCCGCTGCGGTTGCCGAAAACATCGACCGAGGCGACCCTATAC
>QNEE01000136.1 GCA_003645085.1 bacterium
ACTACTTATCGGGCCGGAACTTAACATACAATTTATAAATAAATTTATTAAAAAAATCGGCTTATTCGCCGAATTGGGGCTCGGTTATGCTATATCATCTACTGATAATTCCCAAAACGAAGGCGCCTATATCAATGCAAAAACCGGAGTCAGATTCGAACCCATTCCCGTTCTCGATTTCGATGCTTTCATCGTATCCTCGCCGCTGGTAACCCCTGTCGGTTCCGAGGACGGATATGTCTCGGTCGGCGGCGGTATCGGTGTTTCTTATCTTTTCGGTTTTGCCGACCGCGACCGCGATTGGATACCGGATGAAAAAGATACCTGCCCGGATACCCCGAGGAAAGCTAGAGTAGATGATTTCGGCTGCGCTCTCGATTCCGATGGCGACGGTGTTTTCGACGGTCTGGATAAATGTCCCGATACACCTTTCGAGGCCCTCGTGGACCACGATGGTTGCCCGGTCGATTCCGACAAAGACGGCGTTTTCGACGGCGTGGACCGCTGCGACGATACTCCAAACCATATCGCAGTCGATTCTACAGGTTGTCCGAAAGATAGCGACGCCGACGGAGTGCCGGATTATATCGATACCTGCTACAATACCCCGCAGGGAGCGCTTGTCGACGAGTTCGGCTGCCCGAAAGATTCCGATGAGGACGGTGTTCTCGACGGTATCGACCAATGTCCGCAAACGCCGAGCGGATTCGTGGTCAACTCACAGGGTTGCCCATTCGTTCTTCCGATAGAACGCGAAACTATCTACAATGCCTACGACTCCGGGCTAAATCTACGCTCCGCGACGATGCAGAAACTGGATAATATCGCCGAACGGCTGAGAGCGTATCCATATAAAAATGTGGAAATCGGAGTGTATACCGACAGCGAAGGCAGCGTGCGATATAATATCAACCGGGGATACCGTGTCGCAGAGAAGGTGCGCGACGTCCTGGTCGCCCGCGGCGTGGCCGAATCGCAAGTTAGTTTAAAAGGATACGGAGAGGCCGACCCGGTTGCGTCGAACGCCACTCCCGAAGGGCGAAAGAAAAACAGGAGAATAATTTTCAAGGCTATCGATGCTAAATGAAACGCCCGACCGGGCTTTTATAAAATTATTTTAGCTCGAGTTATTAATTGGCGTTGACTCGGAAACTAAAAGTGTTTAATATTAAATTTTGTGATTTGGTTCTGTCTCGAAAGTAACTAACAAGGAGGAAGATATGCGGAAGCTATTCGTCATCGCGAGCTTGTTAATCATCCTTTCTTTTTCTGCATTAACCGAAGAGGTTCAATATAAGGTTTCTGTTGGTCCGGGCGGCGGTGTTATTAAAACGGGCGGCGTCTACGACTACTGGGCTTTGGGCACAACATACGGCGGACTCGCCAAATTCGGCATAACAAAAGACCTCGAAATCGGTATTCAGGGCGGTTACGGTTATGTTTATCCGGGCGGGAATATCGAGATATTTCCGTTTCTGCTGAGAGACGCGGAGACGAAGGCGATTATCGACCATACGTATTTTCATCCGAAGGGAAACGGCTTCAGATTCAATCCAGACCCCCCACCAATTACGACGTCCTATACCGAAAAAGCCCGATTCAGTATGGAACGCAACGAGGATATGCATTTCCGGCTTAATTTCATACCTATCGAGCTTTTCTTCCAGTGGAGGAGTTTTACGCATACGATTTTTAATCCGTATATACAATTTGGCGGCGGTTTATTGATATGGAACGTTACCGACGAGAACAGCGGCGAGGTTCTTCAGGTAGCCGATATACGCGACGAATACAGCTTCGAATATACCGATAGCGTGGACCACCTGCCCGAATCGAGTCTTCACTGGACAGATTATAAAGGAAGATATTTTCAGGCTATGCTCGGGTTTGGTTTCGAGGTTTTCCCTGTCGAACAGGTCGGCATAGACCTCGGGTTCCGGGGCTATTACCCGTTTAAGGATGATTTCGGAACCTATGTCCTGGATACTCTTTCCGGCGTGGCCGAGATTTCCGCGAGACTCAATTTCTATTACGGTGGAGTTCGCGATACCGACAAAGACGGTGTTATCAACAAGGACGACCAGTGTCCCGATACGCCGTTCGGCGCGATTGTCGATGAATTCGGTTGCCCGGTCGATTCGGACGGCGATGGTGTTTATGACGGTCTCGACCAGTGTCCGAATACTCCGATTGGCGCTGTAGTCGATGCCGTCGGCTGCCCCTCGGACGGCGACGGCGATGGTGTCTATGACGGTATAGACAAATGCCCCGATACTCCTCCGGGCGCAAAGGTCGATGAAACCGGTTGTCCGGTCGATTCCGACGGCGACGGCGTCCCCGACCATACGGACAACTGCCCGAATACACCCAAAGGCGCTCTTGTCGACGCAAAGGGTTGCCCGTTCGATGGCGACGGCGACGGCGTTTATGACGGCATCGACAAATGCCCGAATACTCCGCTGGGAACGCAGGTCAACGAATACGGCTGTCCGCAGGTCAAGGCCGATACCGACGGCGACGGCGTAACCGACGATATAGACAGATGTCCGGCGACTCCGCGCGGCGTTAAGGTCGATGAAGTCGGCTGTCCGGTCGATTCCGATAAAGACCAGGTTCCCGACCATAAAGACAAGTGCCCCAAAACCCCTGCAGGTTGTATTGTCGACGAGGAAGGTTGCCCGGTCGACGGCGATAACGACGGCGTCTGCGACGGTGTGGACAAATGTCCGAACACTCCGCCGGATGTCGAGGTCAAGGAAGACGGATGCCCGAAAGCGAAGATGCTAAAGAAAGGGGAATCGATTCGGGTTAAGGTCTATTTCGATACCGCGAAGTGGGATATTACGCCCCAGGGCGCCATGGACCTTCAGGAAGCGCTACGTATTCTGAAAGCCTATCCACAAATGCGCGTCTTGATTGAAGGCCACACCGATTCGCAGGGTTCGGACGAATACAACCGCGAGCTGTCTATCAAACGCGCGATGAGCGTTAAGAGCTGGCTGGTTACGCAGGGCATCGCCTCCGACAGGCTAGAAACTATCGGTTACGGCGAAACACGCCCGGTGGACACAAACGACACATCGGCAGGGCGCGCCAATAACAGGCGCATCGAATTCCGTTGTATCGAGGGTTGCGCCGAGGAAGTCGAAGAACAATAATGCGCTGGGCGATTGCCCTTATAACGATTGCTATTATCGGGGGGAGGCTCGTGGCCTCCCCCCAAACCGATTATCAGCCGGCCGATTCATCCGAAAAAGCCGACTATATGGGCATACTGCGACCCGAACCAGCTACCGAAAGGCAGATTGAACTCTGGCGCCTCGGAGTATTCTCCGCAACAACGCTTTCCCTTTGCGGATACGCCTACTCGCGTATGGACGATTGGTGGGGCCATAACTATGGCCCAGCGCACATAAAACATAACGATTGGGCCGGCGACGGTCTCGTCCAGACCGATGAAACCAGCCATCTGGTAATTACCTATAAAATTACTCAGGCGGGGATACATTTCGCCCGATGGACCGGTTTTTCCGACCCAGTCAGTCGGTGTATCGGTGCGGGAATAGCAGGGGCGATTATGACCTGGGTGGAATATCCCGTCGACACTCACAATCCAATTCAGGGATTCGGTTATACGGATATGGCCGCGAATATTGTGGGTATAAGTTTTGCGGTCACACGCGATATCTGGCCGGAATATCTCGATTACGTCGATTTCAGAATTTCCGTCAAGAATGCTGACAATGTCAACAACGAGATAATCGCTCAGAGTTTCGCCGAGAACGATGCGTTTATATACTGGATTACGGTTAGTCCCGTTCGGAGATTTCCTGTTCATGTTGCCGCAGGGTATTCTGCGAACCACGACAGCGGTATCGCCGAGAGAGAGGTTTATATAGGCTTCGGAACGAGTATCGCCGAAATTGCGGGGATGGTCGACCCTCGGTGGCGCAGAAAACTCGACCTGTGGAATTTCTATGAGATATCCGTAACTTTCAGAGTGGATTGAGATTGAAAGCTTACATAATGCGAAAAACGATTATATACGTCATCGCCTTATTTCTTCTCGCCTTGGCCTGTAGTGAATCTACGGAGCCGACGATGACCGAAAACTCTATCGAGGGCGCGGTTAATCTCGACGAACTAAGCTGGGCATCTACATCCGATATTCTGGTTTATCTCGTAGAATTCGAAGGCGGCGGAATGGCACGAGTCGACTCGGTCCACCCGGAATACGACGGTCGATACGAATTCTCCGGTTTCGATTTCGGAGTCTATGGAATCGAGGCCGAAACGGTGCCGGGCGCTACTATGCATTATTACGGTTTCCGCGACGGCGACTACGATGGTGTTTTCGAGCAAACCGATGCACTATATTTCTCGAGTTTTGCCCATATCGATTGTTTCAATGTGCCGATGTATGAATACGGCTACGTTCCCGATACGATAGAATTCGAGTCGGAACCGAACGACGACGCCGGAAACGCGCAGGATTTCGGGATTATGCATCTTGTGCATATAAGCGGAGGCTATCTTGAAAGCGGGGGCTTCGAATATCCGGACAACTACACCGGCGATAGGGACCTCTATAAATTTGAATGTATATGGGACGGGTATTTAGAGATAGTATTGAGTTGGACGGGCGGCGCCGACCTCGACCTTTTCCTCTGGGACCGATACGGGATAGATATTATCGAACAGGTTAATATCTCAGGCGATTACAGCCCGATTTCGATATTCGGCCGGTCGGTATATCGCCACGACGAATATATTGTCGGCGTTATGTCCGCCGACGACCCCGCAACATACGATTTGTCGATAAGAATAAGATAAGATTAAAAAACGCGGCGATAAAAACAATTTGAGAAGAAACCGATGAAAAGAAAAAGTCGTTTAGCAATAACCCTAATACTTTGCGGTTTATCGTTTATTTCTTGCGGAGGCAAAGGCGCGCAAGCAAGGGCGAAAATCGATATACCAGAACTCGGTCTATCGATGAATGCGCCATCCGGCTGGAAACTGGACAACCCGAGGATGTGTTCTAAAGGGGATAATACCTGTCTTGTAATGGACGAGCTTTTAGAAGACAAAGATTTCTTGCAGTATGCCGAAAAACTTGCGAGAGCGCAGAGTCCCAGAATAGAACTGAAACAACCGACGATGATTAGCGGCTACGAGGCTATCGAGGCGGTTCTCGAATATCCGAACGCGGATAGTAAAGCTATAAAGGTCTATATCCGTAAGGGGGATAAGCTTATCGAGGTCTCATATGTCGTTCTGGCCGAGGATTTCGCCGAATTCGAACGTGAAATACGTAAGTCTATAAAATCTATAAAACTAAAATAGGATTAGGCGTGTATAAATAGCATTCGAATATAAAGTAACCAACTTTGATTTGTCATATTCGAGCATCTTGTCAAAATGGGATTGCCCAAAGCGCTTAAAGAGGTAACCTACAATAAACGGGCGTATCACAAATCTGATTTGAAAGGAAAAACGTGGAACTCTATGATGTAATTAAAAACCGCAAGTCGATTCGGCGATATAGGAACGAGCCTCTTCCGGATGGCGCACTGGAACGGATTCTCGAGGCCGGTCGGCTGGCAAATTCGGCTAAGAACCGCCAGGAATGGGCGTTTATTATCGTTACCGACAGCGAAACGAAAGCGGCGCTTGTTCCGGCATGCCACGACCAGAGTTTTGTTGCGGAGGCCGCGGCAGTTATTGTCGGATGTGCAACGGACGAATATACTATGCGTTGTGGCCAACCGGCGCACGTTATCGACACCTCGATAGCGCTCGACCATATACAACTCGCGGCGACGGAGGAAGGTTTCGGAACTTGCTGGCTCGGCTCATTCTATCAAGACCAGGTAAAAAGTATTCTTAAAATACCGGACAAAATTTCTATTATTGGGATACTTACGGTCGGTATCCCCGACGAAGGAGGGGACCCTAAATCGCGAAAACGGCTCGAAGAAATCGTCCGTTATGAAAGATGGTGAAACTGTGAAAAAAACGATATTTATTATCTTGCTGCTGTCCATCGGTCTCGCACTGGCTCAAGGTTCCCATCCTAAGTATTATCAACCGAGAAGGATTGTTAATATGCCAAACGCTGGGCTTCTGCCCGACCGCTGTTGGATGGGGCAGGTCCGTCTCGGTGAGGGCGGCACACTCGTAACTTATGTCGGTCTCGGTCTGTGGGGAAGGCTTCAGGCGGGCGCGAGTTACGGCGCGCACGGCGTCTTAGGCAGGGGAAAGGCAACCGCTTATCCACGGCCACACGTCCAGGTCAAGGTTAGACCTGTATGCGAGTCGTTAAAATGGCCCGCGATTGTTATCGGCTACGACGACCAGGGAATTGGCTCGTGGAGCGACTCTATCAAACGATATGCTATCAAATCGCCGGGAGCATTCCTTGTGGCGAGTAAGAATTGGACGACAATTGGCGGAAATCTCGGTCTTCACGCCGGATTTAATTACTCGTTCGAGACCGAGGACCAACCCGGTTTCAATGTGTATTTTGGGTTGGACAAGAATCTCGGCGGGATGTTTGCTGTCTCTATCGAATACGATAGCGGTATCAACGATAACAACACGAAAGACGGAATCTACGGCACGGGCAAAGGGTATTTGAACGCTTCTGTTAAATGGTCTGTCCGACCGAATTTCGAGGTCGAGTTTATAATGGCGGACATACTTATAAACGATGAGAACGCCGAGACATTTGCGCGTGAGGTCCGTTTGACGTTCGTCTATCCGCTTTAGTCGAAACTCGATTTTACCGTATACACAGTAACCATACGGTCAGTATCGAGGGGTTTCCCGAAAGTTATGTTCCGTCGAGTGTATTGTTTCAGAACACAATCCACCAATAGAAACTGCTAACCGGTTCGGTAAGACCGGGCTGGCACGCTCCGTGCGAAGTCCTCATAAGGAATGCTGAATACAATATACCGGACGCACGGACTCCCAATCCCCGCGAAGACCCCACTCTCGCGCCAGCCCTGGAAACCCGGCAATATTTATAGGCACGACTAAAGGTGCTGGCTATAAACTTTCGTTCCGATATTCTTCGTTTTATTCCTCGCCGATATATCTCGTGTGCACGATTCGCATATTTTCTGCTTTTTGAATAAG
>QNEE01000137.1 GCA_003645085.1 bacterium
CGATGCCTCACCGACATGGGCGTCTTTACAATCGGCCTATAATATGGAATACGGCGAATTCGGTATCTACGACCCCGACGATGGGACTATCTTTTTCGAGATTTCGCGGATGCTCTATGCCGCAACGGACGGGGATGTCGATTTCTATGGTGTTATGCTGATACCCGCGAGAGAGTCGGCCGCTTTTGCTATCTCGACCGACCCTAATCCTGTCGATTTCCGTGCCGCGAGTTTCCCGGGAGGAAAAGAGGTAAGGGATTGAGATTGTAGGGACAACGGCGTCTTGAGCGTGGCGAAGAAACAAACTCTACAGATGCATCGATAATCTCTCTATCTACGTGCCGAGAAAGAATGTGTCCGATACGAATGTGGGATTGTATTCGATGGTTGAGGTGGAGTTACGGAACTCCAGTTTAGGAGTCGGTTATCGCAATGAAACTCAAACACGAGGACTACCGCGAGGGCAAAGTGCATGGGTGGTTTATAGTCGAGAATAAATAATCTAGAATATCTTCAATATATATTTTCCAAATTTCGTTCGAGTAAATAAAAGGAAAGGAACTAAAAATGAAGAAAATAGCGATTTGTTTTGGGATGTTATTTTTTGCCGTAGCTTGTTTCGGCGAAGTTAAAGTCTACGATTACGAGGGTGTCGAAGAAATGCTGGATATCTGGCCTTGCGAGGACGGGTTGTTAATTCCATGTCAGTGGGACAGACATCCCGGACACGGCCTATCGCCTTTTGCTCTTAGGGTAAACTCTAACGGGGATACGCTTTGGTCCTATAGTTCCGACCCATCGATGGAACACGACTGTTTGCAATGCGGTGCGTAATTGGCCAACGGTGAAAACATCGTAATACTATCCGTTGGTTGGGATTACTATATGATAAAATTGTCTGGATGCGGCGATTCGATAACTTCGATGGAATTGCCAGATACTATAGCGGATTGGGCATATGATATATACCCTACCCCCGATACTGGTTTCTGCCTTTTCTGTGACTGCGAAACCCTGGGAACCTACCATCCGAGAATCGTCAAGTATAGTAGTGATTTCGAATTTGAATGGTTAGCGTCTCCGATAGGACTCCCGATAGGTTCCTCTTCCGGGGCAACCAAAGATGGTTTTATCGCGCCAAATGGAGATATCGTAGCGGGAGTATATAAATACGGCACACCTGCTTGGGTTGGGATTTGGTGCCTGGATACGTTGGGAAACCAGAAATGGTTAAAGGGTATCTATATTGATACATTTCATGAATATGCCGATTTCTCGGTTACGCCCGATGGAAATTACGGATTGTTATACACTGCATTCTATGGTCCTTACGACTTTTTTTCCGGTTTTTTGTACGTAGTAGACGCCGACAGCCACGACGTATTTTCGGAAAGGATATCAGTTCCATATAGCGCTGAAAACATGGTTCAAAGACTCGCCGGAATGCCCGACAACCATTGGTGGGTGATGGGAACAGCGCATGACGGAACGAATATGGTAAGGTTTTTCCAACTTCTCAACGAATCCGGGACGGCCCTCACGATGGATACATTAATCCACCATGGTGATACCGTAACCTACTACGAAATCGCTTATCATCCGGAAATGGGATTCGTAAAAGGCGGTAAATACGATAATAACATATATTTGGAATGGCAAAAAACGCTCGAATTAGGGCTTTTCTCTCCGCATGGCGGCGAGTTATGGTTCGCCGGCGATACGCAAAATATTCTCTGGAGTAGCCGGAATATCGACAGCGTCAGCATCCAATACTCAACTGACGGCGGGGCGTCGTGGAATATCGAAACCGGTTCTACCCCAAGCACAGGCAGCTATCTATGGTTATTGCCCGACATTTATTCGACGCAGTGCCTGGTGAGGTTGACCTGTCTATCCGATTCGACCTGTCAGGCTCTAACAGAGTCGCTTTTTACAATCGATACGGCGTCAGTCGAAGGGAAAAGCATCGACCTTATCGCGCCCTCCGGCGATACCGTTATGATCGGTGTAAACACCCGAATAATATGGAATAGCGTGAGAATCGATTCGGTCATCATCGACTATTCCAGGGATAACGGTATAACATGGGAATCTATCGAAGAACGTTATCCCGCCGACAGTTGCGGATACAATTGGACCGTTCCACCGAGGCATACTAATTATGGCTTGTTGAAAGTTGCCGACCTTGCGGATAGTTCGATTTTCGACATAAGCGACGAATATTTCTATGTCGGTTACAATTGGCCATGGGTCGACGTGTTGACACCAAAAGGTGGGGATTCTCTCGTGGTCGGCGATACTATCGAAATCCTTTGGACGTTCGGGAATTTCGGGGAATTCATTGCAGAGGATTTCTTCGTTTTCTTATCGACGGACGACGGCGACGAATGGGAGAATATACACAACACATTGGATACGACGTATCTATGGGTTGTCCCGGACCTTATTTCGGATTCATGTATAATAGGTGTCGCTACGTCAGATAGTTTTGCCGGGGATACGGTCTCAAGGATGCGGCCTTTGACCGAAGAAAATATTTCTTACGGTTTCAGCGGTGTTTTTTCGATAGTCGATTCGATACTCGGGATAAGCGAACTGAAACCGGAAAGGCTATCGGTGGGTATCGAACCTAATCCGTTTAATTCCGCCTGCCGTATTTCTGTGCCGAAGAACGCTATTATCAAGATATTTGATATTAATGGCAGAATCGTTTATGAAACGCATGTAGGAGCGTATCGCAATACACCCGTTATATGGCGACCCGATAAATCCCTCGGTTCGGGCGTCTATCTTGTCCGGGCAAAAATCGGGGATAAATCGATTACCAAGCGGATGGTGCTGGTAAAATAATTTTTCAGGGCTTTCGAGGGACAAACCGAACCCCGTTTAGAAAAAGACGGGGTTTCTAATTGTCGGGTTAAAGTTGTAAGTTCTTTATTAAGATAGAGTTATGCGATTATATCTTCTCGAACCGTTTATTATCCGACGAAAAAGCGTTTAGATTTGCTATATAGCAAATGGTATAGATTTTCGAAAAGATTATCTTTATGACAATTCTTATTCTATAAGGGTTTGCGGGCATTTTTTGGCGTTGCCCTCCGCAAAGCTACAACACAAGCGCCTTAACGTCTATACCATTTTTTCTTCAAAAATAAACGTTTTTTTCTCCAAAAATACGTCGTTTGACATATTTACACGCCTTCCTATATCCGTAGTTTTTAAATAGACTACGGCAAAATCCCGTTCAAAATTAATAAATATAAGCTCAAAACCGAAAGGAGGCGGCGCCTAAGCGACTAAAATCGGGTATTTACGGTAATGGGTATTAAAAACTTAAGAGAAAGGAAAAAAATGAAACAGTTGAAATTCTTTGCATTGTTCCTTATATTAATATTGGAAACGGTATCCTTGGCGGAAGTTCCGCAGGTTATCTCGTATCAGGGGAGACTTAACGACACGGGAACGGGAGAAACGGTGGACGGAACCCACGATATTACGTTCAACCTTTACGATTCCGAGACGGAATTAAGTTCGCCGTTATGGACGGAAACGCACAGGGATGTCCCGCTTACGGACGGCTATTTCAATGTATTCCTCGGTTCCGTGAACCCGTTCGGGTCGGAAGTGGATTTCTCCGGGCAATACTGGCTCGGGGTTTCGATAGACGGTAACCCGGAAATGGCGCCGCGTTTCCGGCTTTCGGCCAGCCCTTACGCGCTTAATATACCGAGTATGGGCGCTTTGGATAAACAAGTACTCGCTTGGAACGAGGACGCAGGTAAATGGATTCCAGCCTTCTTGGAATCGATAACCGAACCTTGCTCGACTTGTGAAAGCAGGGGCGATTCGGCTTGCGTGGATTGGAAATACGACGGAAGCGACGTAATATGGACGGCATGGGAAGACGCCAACGAGGCTTGTACTCTCGCCTATTTCGGTATAGCTAAAGGACACGCGGGTAATACCGTAACCGGCGAAAGGAGAACACATATAAACTTCGGTGTTTCTTCATTAACAGGTAATGCAGATCCCGATTCCTTCTGCACAATTACTGGCGGACTCAGCAATATCGATAGCGCTTCTTACGGGTTTATCGGTGGTGGGCAAGAAAATGTCATCGAAGACGCCTCTCACCACGCAGTAATATGCGGTGGGGAAGGGAATAGAACAACCCACTATTATTCGTTTATCGGCGGCGGATTGGGGAATATGGCGGATAGTAATTATACTGTCGTATGTGGAGGACACTATAACAAAGCGGAGGGTCATACAGCTGCAGTATGCGCCGGGTACGAAAATTATGCCGCATACGGTAGCTTTGTAGGGGGAGGTTGGCAGGATACGGTAAGGTCACGATACAGCGCCATTTGCGGTGGTCACTCGAATTTAATAGAAGGATATTATTCTGCCATTAGTGGAGGCCGAATTAATAAAAGCTATAACGACTACTCGACAATCGGCGGTGGCTATAGTAATATAGACAGTTCGGATTATTCATTCATCGGCGGTGGCTATACCAATCTCATTTCTAATAATGAGAATTACAATGTTATTACCGGGGGAAGCGCGAACTTCATCGACGCCGACTATTCGGTTATAGGCGGCGGTTATATCGATACGATTCTATTCGATTATGGATTCATCGGCGGCGGTAGAAGGAATAGAATAATCGCATCGAGCGACGGAAACACAGACTACGCCACTATCGGAGGTGGGGATTCAAATACAGTCACCGCGATATACGGCGGTATTTGCGCGGGTTATATGAACGAAGCCGGGAACGGGTCATGGAACGATACATGCGCGTTTGTCGGAGGTGGTTGGGGTAATCAGGCCAAAACTATGTTTGCAGCGATTTGCGGCGGGCGCGCCAATTCCGCGGAGGGCTGGGCTTCTACTATCGCCGGAGGGGATAGTAATGTAACCGATGATTGCGCATCGGCTTTTATCGGAGGCGGGCGTAGTAATCTAATCGACGGAAGTGGTTTCTCAGAATATTCTGTGATATCGGGCGGTTATCACAATACTATTACTGAAGATTATTCCGTTATCCCCGGCGGCGCAAGCAACAATATCTCTGACGACTATTCCTTTGCCTTTGGACGTGAGGTTACGGTCACTTCCGACTACGTTTCCGCCTTCTACGATACCGCCTACCCGGGAAAATTGAGTGTTAACAACGCTAACCCACACTCAAACTTTCAGGTGCAAGGTAATGTTGCATTGGCCTGCACGACCGTCTCGGCCAACTTCTCATTAATTACAAACGACTACCATACCGTTATCGTTGATGCTGGAGGGGTAATAACGATTACTTTGCCGGATGCAAGCGGTTGTAAAGGCAGAATACATTATATAAGGGATATTGGTGGTAATAATGTTACAGTCGACCCAACATCGGGAGATATTGAAGGATTAGGAAGTAAAACATTATCGGCAAACCATGGATGGATTATACAATCAGATGGTGATGAATGGCTTATTTTCTCTGAATATCCATGACCTTAATGGTAATTGGCATGTTGACACTGAAGAAAAACATAATCCTTACTCTGTTTCTAATAGCGCTCTGTATTCCGAATGTTCTGCTAACTCAGGATATTCTCCTTGATGATTTCAGTTTCTGGGCTCCTCGCAGTCAATTAGAGGTAATCTTAGATTCACTTGAGTATCGAGGTATAAACCTACACTACACATCCGAAGGAGGATGGGCAGACCTAAATGATATGGACGCTCTCTGGATTCACCATTTCGACTCCCATATACTCTACGATGAATTCCAGATATCCGAAATAATCGAGTTCGCTCAAAACGGCGGTAGGATTGCCATATTTGTGGTTGGTGATACTTCTAACAAGTATATAAATCCGCTGCTTACCGACCAAAGATGGGAACCGACTATGTTCGTTGGTAATGTATGGGGTTCCGACCCTGAAGGAGTGAATTGGATTGAAATTAATTCCTGGTATCAATTCCCGCCGTTCACAAACGGCATCGAACCAACAGGGCTTCAATGGGGGCCAATAATAATATGTGGCGATAATGCATATCCGTGGGCTTTCTTAAATTACCCTTGGACACTTCCTGAGTATTCTCATCCTATTGCGGCAATATCTTATCCGTTCGTGTATGAAGAAAATTGTAGTTCCTTTATTGTCCTTGTCACTGGAACAGGTCCTTGGGAAGCGAATCCATTTATGCACGACGAGGTTCAGCGATGGGTTCTGAATATTGTATATACAGCCGCTGGCCTTGAAGGTTACGAACTTGAACCCGGCGCGGTTCCCGGTGGCGGCAACGCCTGTGCTGAAGAACCGGAGATATTCTCCCTTTGTTCCGCCACGCCGAACCCGTTCACCCCGAACGGCGACGGCATTTACGACGAAGTGGAATTCACATTCCCAGGAATCGGGGAGAACGAGGCCACTATAAAGATTTTCACGCTCGGTAATCTCAAAGTCCGCACAATCGAGGTTCCCGCCGGGGCAGGTGCGAAGCAATCCGCAACCTGGGATGGGACTGACAACGCAGGCGAACCCCTATTACAAGGCATTTACCTGTATATAATCAAATCTCAGGGTAGGATAATCTGCAAAGGAACTATAACTTTAGTTAGATGAAAGGAAATATAATGAAATGTATTGTATTATTGTCGCCGGAGGGGGACATGCTACTCCGGCTTTTGGCAACATTGCCAGCGGAAATTACTCGACCGTTGGTGGCGGATATGATAATATGGCTACCGCAAGAGACGCAACGGTAGGGGGCGGCGATTATAATGATGTAACGGGATACGGTTCGACGGTTGCCGGTGGACACGACTGCGATGTTGCCGGGAATTTTTCCGATATAGCAGGCGGATTATCAAATTACGTAGGCGGATGTGACGATAGCTGCTCCGCAATACTCGGAGGATGCGCCGACACAATAGAAGGAGTATATTCCTCAATTACCGGCGGCTACCATAATAAGGTTACCGGAGACACCTCTCTGGCCTTCGGAGCGAATTGCGTTGTTTCCGGCGACGTTTCATCCGCTTTCGGACGGTCCGTATCCGTCAGCGACGACTACGTAGCCGCGTTCTTCACGGACAGCTATCAGGGTATGGTCGGTATAAACGAACCCG
>QNEE01000138.1 GCA_003645085.1 bacterium
TCTCCAGTCCGTCGAAACAGGGGACTTCGGTGAGCTTGCCGTCGCGCAGGAAAAAAGCGTTGCCGTAATACTCGTTGGTCAACCCCTCGATATTGAACGTTAGCAGGTAATCCCACGGTGGCTGCGGGTTCTGCGGCAGACCGCCGTCCCAGATATAAACCTCGCGCGGGTTCTCGACGAGCGACATTGCGTAGGTCGCGAGGGAGATATTGATTCCGGGGCCCATCCCGCAGTCGGGGACGATAGTTACGCCCGCGGATTTGGCCTCGCCGTCGAGCTTCAGTTGTTCGCGGACGACACCGGTGTTGCCGCCGAAATCGCACATATTCGCGCCGAGTTCGATAGCGAGTTTAGTCAGCGCGGGATTGTTCGGGAAATGGACGCCGCTGATGAACGACGTGACGCCGTCGAGTATCGATTTAAGCTGCGTCGTATCGCTCGCGTTCGCTTGAATAGCGGAAGCAATGGGTCTGCCGATTAATTCGTTTATCCGCTTAGCGGCGGATTCGGCGACCTCGCGGTCCAAATCGATAAGGATGACCTGTTCGGCGTCGCCGAATTTGGCGAAGTCGTAAGCCGATGCGACACCCTGCCTTCCGGCGCCGACGATTGCGTATCTGTGGGACATAATTTACTCCGTAGTTATCTGATTAGCTATTGACTATTGCCCCTACCCCATACGGGCGACGCGGAGCATCTTACCCAATGGGTTCTGACGCTGAAGCATAGAAACGCGAACTGATGTTGAAGCGACGCAACGAGTAAATACTGTTAACCTTCGATTCCCCTCGGTTTCAGGACGAAATCGCGGAAGGCCTCGTAGGAAATGGGCACTATTTTCTCGACGATTCGCCCGATAGCGAGGCCGTATTGGCGGATTTCCCACTGCGCGTGTTTGTCCATCCGGAGTTTGAGGAAATGGAACAGGTTGTGCAAATCCATCTGCCAATACCACTCGGTGTAGATATTCAGCGGGAGCACGACGCGCGCGACCTCTCTGGCGACACCGAGTTCGAGAAGCTCGTTGTAGGTCTTGTAGGCGTCGGCGCTGGACTTTTCTATCATCGATACGGCTTTTTGCTGGATTTCCGGCGGGAGCTGCTCGTCGCTGCTGCTCTGGTGGTCGATAGTGTCCTGCGTTTTGATTCTCTCCGGTTCGGGGATGTAATAGTCGTCGGGCAAGACGCTGTATCGTCCCGAAATCTCGTTGAGCCGTGCCGTCCTGTGCCTGACCCACTGCCGCGCGACGAAAATCGGCATTTTCGCGTGGAAAGTAAATACGACCTGCTCGAACGGCGATGTATGCTCGTTCTCCAGCAGGTATCGGATAAGCTCGCGGTCGCGG
This sequence comes from bacterium, assembly GCA_003645085.1. Taxonomy (GTDB): domain Bacteria; phylum UBP14; class UBA6098; order UBA6098; family UBA6098; genus QNEE01. The sequence goes on from QNEE01000138.1 coordinate 1,346, forward strand.
CGATAGGATGTCGTGCCTTTGCCATAGGATACGCGCGCGGCCTGGACAATACGTGCATCGGAACCGTAATAATCGACGAGCCTGACGAAGCCTTTATCGAGGACCTTGAATTCCCTGTCGAGTAGCTCGTCCCCTTCGGGGATTGTTATGTGTGCCATAGTTGCCTGACTTTTTTATCAATGCTCGTTTTTAGCTCCATCCCTGTCATTTCGAGCGAAGCGAGGAATCTTTCTCCTGCCGTATTAAAAGATTTCTCGTCGCTGCGCTCCTCGAAATGACAAAGGGATTAACGCTCCTCGAAATGACATTTTAACCCTCGCGATGACCGCCAAACAGCGCTTATCAATAGTAATACCAAATATCCCTGTAATCCTCGATGTTCTCGCCACGGTCTTCGAGCCTTTCGAGATACTCCCCTATCGGGACATCCTTATAAAGATAAGGTTTTACTTTCGTGATATTCTTCTCCCACGGGTGGAAAGAATATACCCTGCGACCGTCGGGCATAATCGAGATAAGCTCGTGGTCCTGCCACGAGCGAAGGTGGTTTTTGCCGAGGAACGGGACATTGAACACCGGCTCGTCCGTGCGGAAAATCCCGGGCAGTAGTCGAGCTTCCTCTTTGCGTTCCTGGAGGATTCTGGCGACGGGGACGGCGTAGCTTTCTATCTCCGACTTGCCCTTCATATTGAAGTTGTAATACGGGTCGACGCCGATTTGTTTTATCGCAATTCTTAAAGCGACCGTCTCGAATTTCCGACTGTTGGCGAAATTGAAGACCTCCTGATTATAGACGTGCAGGCCGTGCATTTTTACCTTTTTGATTGCCTCGGCTGTCTCGAGAGTAACCTCGTATGGGTGCGCGAAATGGGTAACCATACAAAGCGTCTGTTTGCCGGTCTCGTAGTATTTCGCGAAAATATCGCAAAGCTCGTTGGTAATCCTCTGCGGCACAGTAATAGGTATGCGCGTGGCGATTCTCAGGTTTCGGATATGTTTCATCTCCGAGAACCGCCCGAGGATATAGTCGATTTTATCGTCGCTGAGAACGAGCGGGTCGCCGCCGGTAATCAGGACATCCATAATCTGGTCATGCTTTGCATACCAATCCAGCGCTTCGTCGATTTTCTTCCTCGTTGCCTGAGCGCCTTTCATAAACGGGGATGTGATTTCCCAGTTTCGCTGGCAATAAACGCATATCTGCGGGCAGGAATTATACGGCTTGATTATCGCCACAGTCGGGTAGCGGCGAGTAATCAGGTCGAGAGGCGAGGTGTCGTGTTCGCGCATAAAATCGAAAGCTATTTTTTTGCTGCGCTTGTGCTTAATCATATTCTCGACATAGCTCGCTGGCGGGATGACCTGCCTTCTAACGGCGAAATCGTATTCGGTAGGTTCGGGGTCCATCAGATGAAGGTAATAGGGCGTTATACCGAACGGGACGCCATGTTCGACCGCGAGTTTGATGGCGTATTCTTCGCCGGGGGTAAGTCGGATAATCTTTTTGATTATCTTGAGGTCGGCTTTGTCCTTGAAAACGTTGCGGAACTGCCATTTCCAGTCGTTCCAGTCTTTTTCCGACGCGCCGAGTGTTTTCAGTATTCTTTTCTTGTTCTCTTTGCGTTTTTTTATTGTATTTCGTTCGAGGCCGGTTCGGTATTTTTTGATAAACTTATTCATATGAGCGCCCATTTTATCAAGAAAATCGGAGCGTTTTACAGCGGCGGTTCTCCCCTTGTATTTATAAAAATCGGGTAGGTCTATTTTCTCTGTAAATCTGGACGGATAGACACCCGATTTGCCTTTTACAGCTTTAAACAAGTGTTCGAATTCGGCAATAAAATGGTCGCTAACGTCGGCGTCGCCATTTCTCGCCGCAGTCCAGAGATATTTCAAGGGTATATTTTTAGCAAGTCGTTCGTTTCTGGGCGAAATTACATTCTTCAAACACCTGACAGCCTCTTTAAGCAGGATGTATTCCCACGAATCTATGTCGCCGAAATCGCGTCGATACGACCAATCGAGAGCCTCGAGGTATTTTATCAGTTTTTCGCGCGCGCTTTCGAGTGTTTCGCTCTCTTTCAAAAGGATATAAATCTCATACGCGGCGTCCCAGCATTTTTGCCATCTGCTTTCCATAAGATACACCTCCGTTCAATTCAAAATGATGATTCCTGCAAAGTTGCAATTCTCCATAAAAGTAGGTTCTGTGTGCGGTGTTCTGCGTGCAGAGCATCCTCTCATCAGAACCGGGAACCGGGTGTTTTTTCGCATTGTTTTTAATAATCTATCCCCTCTCTCGCGAGAATGCCTTTTTGAAACGGGTGTTTTATCTCTTTTATTTCGCTTACGAGGTCGGCGCGCTCTGTAAGTTTCGGGCGCGCGTTCCTGCCGGTGATAATTATCTCCATTTCCTTCGGGACTCTGTCGAGGAGTTCGAGGACGTCTTCGAGGTAGATGAGGCCATAGTCTATCGCGCAATTTAGCTCGTCGAGAATCACGACATCGTATTCACCCTTCGATATTATCTCGCACGCGAAATCGAAGCCTTCTTTTGCGAGGCGAAGGTCCTCGGCAGCCGGATTTCCCTTTTCGACAAAAGTCGGCAGGCCGAACTGATGCAGCTCGAAGCCGGGGATTTTCGATGCGATTTTAACCTCGCCGTATTCTATATCCCCCTTCATAAATTGTATCATTATTACTTTGCGGCCATGGCCACAGGCTCTCAGCGCGAGACCGAGAGCCGCGGTCGTCTTACCTTTGCCGTCGCCGGTGTAGATTTGGAGCATAGCAGAATTATAATAAATAGTTAATAATTAATAGTTATCCTGAGCCCCCTCGCTGCCGGATGGATACGGAGGGGTATCAACATACTCCGAAACGGGACTAAACCAGACCCTAGACCCTAGACCCTAGACCCTATCTTTTATATTGCCGCGAAACCCTTTTCGAGGTCCTCGATGAGGTCGTCGACGTTCTCGATACCTACGGATATACGAATCAAGCCCTCGTCGATGCCGGCTTTGGCTAGGTCTTCGGGGCTGTATGTCGAATGCGTCATCGACGCGGGATGCTCGATTAGGGTGGTTACCGCGCCGAGGCTGACCGCAACGATGCAAATTTCGAGAGCGTCGAGGAATCGTTTGCCGGCCTCTCTACCATCCTTTAGGATGAACGTCAGCATCCCGGAACCGCCGCGCATCTGCCTTTTCGCCAACTCGTATTGCGGGTGGCTTTCGAGAAACGGGTAATAGACTTGTGAAACCTCGTCGCGGGTTTCGAGCCATTTCGCTATCTCGAGCGCGTTCTTCTGCTGCCTGTCCATACGGACGGCGAGCGTCTGAAGTCCGCGCTGGAAAAGGAACGCGTTGAACGGGGACATCGTGCCGCCGAGGTCGACAACGGTCTCGTATTTTATCCTGTCGTTCAGTTCTTTCGATGTTACGATTACGCCGCCGACGGCGTCGCTGTGACCCCCGATATATTTCGTAGTGCTGTAGATTACGATATCGATACCGAGTTCTATCGGTTTCTGGACGTAGCAGGACGCGAAGGTCGTATCGACTGCGGTCGGAATATTATGTTCTTTGCCCAGTCTCGCGGTTTCGGCGAGGTCGACGATGTCGAGTGTCGGATTCGCGGGGGTTTCTGTGAGAAGCAACCTGGTTTTGTCGTCGATTAAGCCCTCTTCGCGAATCTGGTTTGCGAAGTTCTTCGCCTTTGCCCATCTTACCTCGATACCCCATTTCGGCAGGAGTTTGTCGAGGAGAGCGAAAGTGCCGCCGTAGATAGGTTCGGAGGCGATAATATTATCTCCCGCGTCGCACAGTCCGAGAATCGTAGTCGCAATTGCGGCCATCCCGGAAGAGAATGTGCACGCGGCCTCGCCGCCTTCGAGAAGCGCCATCTTCTCCTCGAGAACCTGTCTGGTCGGATTATCCAGTCGTGTGTAGATATAACCTTCCTTTTCGCCTGTGAACAGGTCGGCGCCATCCTGAGCCCTCTCGAACGAATACACCGCCGAGAGATATACCGGCGGGACAATCGCCCTTGTTTTGTCTTCTTTGTCGTTTCTCTTCCCCGACACGATTTTTGTTTCGATACGCATTGAGTCCTCCTTCTGGTTATTTTTTAACAATTTTATTCATAATATTAGAAAACCTTGTATTACTTATCGGGTGGTTTGCGATTACCTTTCTATTATATATTATACAGGAGGTCACGAATGGTGACGGGCTTTTTTAAGCTTCCTTTTGGTTTTTCATGTCAATTATAATCGGTTTAATACCGTATGTTTTCTCTGTGGTCTCGTTTATTTCTTTAACATTTTTCACCGTGTAAGAACACTGGTCTGCCCTGATTATTGTCAAACCTTCGCCATACATGCTTAATCGTTTATCCCAATTCTTGTTGAATTTTTGGGAATGCGCTTTTCCGCCGATTTTTTTACAAGTAACTTAAAATCAGGTGGAGCGACGTCGACAATATCAAATCCGTTTTTTAGGAATATTTCCTTACCCGACATAAAAGGACCTTTACGGGTTACCACGGCAACTCCGCGCAAGTTGTTCACTTATTTCAGTATGGCGCGGGACAGCCGACCTCTTCCTCAGTTCGGGATTTGCCCACCACGAATGCCTACCCCCTCTCGCAGGAATATGCATCCGTTTTTCCGTAAGTGCTTCAGGATTTCCCTGCGTTTCATACGGTAACGAGTTCTTCCTCGTAATCGGTAACAGCCGCATCCATAGCCTCCCGGCGACTGAACTCGAGGGCCTCCTTTAGCGTAACCCTCAACGTTTCCAATAATTCTTCGCGTGTATGCTCCTGGCAATTCACTCCGGGGACTTCTTCTATCCAACCTATCCACCAATCGGCGTCTTGTTTTATAACGGCATTATACGAATTCGGCATCTTTAATATAGTTTAAAAATCGTTACTCTTCGCAAAGCTCTATCAACGCGCCGGTTACATTCGACGGGTGGATGAACGCGATTTTCTTGCCGTGGGCGCCGGTTTTCAGTTCGTCGCCGATAAGGCGGACGCCGTTATTCTCTAATTGGGTTAGGCTTTCGATAATATCATCGACCTGCAGCGCTATATGATGCAGCCCCGTGCCCTTTTTATTGAGGAATTTCTTAAGATGCGACGATTCGTCCAGTGGCTCGATAAGCTCGATTTTTACGCCGGCGATTTCGAAAAACGCCAGTCTGACACCCTGTTCGGGGATTTCCTGCGTATCGCTTATCTTCAGGCCGAAATTATCCGCGAAAAACGATGCGGCCTCGTCGATATTGCGAACGGCGATACAGATATGGTCGATGCTTTTAATAGTCATAATATATAACCTTTCAACATATAATTGGAAATGGTTTATGATTTAGGGACCCGTGTCCAGGGAGCCGCACAACCCCACAACCGTTTTTACTATATTCAAAACATGTTCCTTTTCCGAATTTCTTTAATGCTTTATGTTTCATCGGATACCGAACTGATTCCATTCTCCGGTTTCAGTGTGGCGTGGAAACTAGACCCTAAACCCCGGACCCAAAACACTAATCATACGTTCCATAAACCTCCTTCATCGCGGTCGTAATCTCTCCGAGTGTGGCGTTTGCGCGTATCGCTCCGATTATCGGTGGGACGACGTTTTCGCCGGTATCGGCGGCTGTTTTGAGTTCGTCGAGTGCGATTTCGTGCGCGTTGTTATCCCGTTTTAGGCGAAATTTTTCGAGTTGCTCGAACCGCTCCGTAA
>QNEE01000139.1 GCA_003645085.1 bacterium
AATATGCGGACGCCGCGTTTGAAAAATTCCTCGATTTTGCTAATCTCGCCGCCGAGCGGATGGAGACCTTCTATCTCGATTATTGCGCTTGTGATATCGTTATCGCGGTTGCGGAGAATTTCGTCGGCTTTCTTTGCAATTGCGAATTTTCCGCCAGATATTCTCGAGGCCTCCTCGATGCGCGATAGAGTCTTTTCGGCGATTTTGAGCCATTTTTGCTCCCCGCCCCAACTTGGATGGACAAACAAACTGAAGGCCTCGGCCCATATCCCGGTTTCGCGCATTCGCGGCAAATCGAGATGGCGTTTCGGTTTGGCCTCGAGAAAATGCGCGGCTTTTTTCATCCTGCAAAATGTATCGCAATGCAGGTCGATTAGCGGCGCATCGTTATGGAGCGCACGCGCCTCGGCAATCAATTCGTTATTACTAATTTTCGGCATTCGGTCGTGCCTGCCTTTCGGAGGAGATATATCCCACGAGGGTAATTCGATACATCGATAATGGCCGGTGCGTTAATTGTCGCGGTTCGTTTGCCGAGGATATCGAACAATTCGTATTTACCGGGAGTTACGAAATGTAAATCACTTTTCGGGGGATTCGGGACGAACCATGGCATTTCGGGTTGCAAAAATTCATCGTAAATCCCAGCTGTCGACATCGTGAATTCGACATACAGTGAACCCGCCGGAACGCCGTAAGCGCCTAAAAAAGCCCATAGTTTGTAAGTTGTGTCCTCTGTTGCCGGCGCTGTATCCCAGTCGGTATAAATATCTATACTCTCGTCGGGAGCTAGGTCGAAATAAAGGACGACCGGTAACGAAATTTCCGGGAAAAAAGCGACCATAGAATCACGAAGTTCTACTCGGTAGGAACTCCATGGCGCACTCGGACACTCGAAATGGACGAGGCTGTCGGTTATATTCCTGACCATAAAGTATATATTCATAGTCGATGGTCGCGAATAGGTTTCGCTATCGATAGCAAGAGTGTATTTCAACGCGCCGAAACTGTCGGTAGCGAGATTCGGATACGGTTGGGCATAAGAGATTGTAACAAAAGCAGTTACCGCAAAAATAGCTGTAAACCGCGCCATTTTTCTCCTTCGATTTGCTTATAATATAATCCGATTTTATGATAGCGCAACCGGCAAGTAGGATATGAGGAGTTTCCGCGAAAAATTATGACATTCAATAATCTCAAATTACTATTATAAAATTGTCAGCGGTTTGTAGAAGACATGGAGTTTAAAATATGTGTAGTTTCCCCGTAATTTTGCTACGATTATACATAATATATTGTGTTCCAACTCATTATCAAGCCCCCGATATAGTTTGCTAAATTTCCGTGTAGGGCTGGCTGTTACGATTTTTGCTATGCGCGGTATGGTTGTATCTTTTAACGCAAATTCTAGAAATTTTATTTTTCGTTGACATAATATGAGCAGGAGATATATTGGAATAATATGTTGGAAGAAAATCTCACAGCCGACACAAATGGACAGCCTCGGGGAACGGTCGAAAAAACCGAGCCTTCGGATACAATACCTATGGTCTCCGTTATTATACCGGTTCGAAACGAGGAGCAGTATCTGGAGCGATGTCTCGAGTCTATCGCGAAACAGACCTATCGACACGATAGAATAGAGATTCTGGTGGTTAACGGTTGTTCAAAAGATTCTACTTCGCAAATAGCCAGCGGATTTATCGAAAAGACGGATATTCCGATTCGGATACTGGACAATCCGGACGGCAATACCCCCTGTGGACTGAATATAGGCTATAAAAACGCTAAAGGGGATATTTTTATTCATTTTATCGGGCATGCCGTTATGTCTCCCGATTTTATCGAGAAGGACGTCGCTTGTCTTCTCGAAACGGGAGCCGACGCGGTCGGTGGGCTAATAATAAGCTCGTCGTTAGAGGATAAAATTGTTCCCCGCGCTATCGGTTATGCTCTTAATAGCGTCTTCGGTCTTGGGGGTGTTACGGCTCGGACAGGCACAAAACCTCGTTATATAGATAATCCGAGTTTTGCGGCTTATCGCCGAGAGCTTTTCGAGAAATACGGATATATCGACGAACGATTAACGCGCAACCAGGACTACGAGTTTAACCACCGGATTTCCAAAGCCGGGGCAAGAATTTATTTCACACCGGAAATAAAGAGCTACTATTTCAACCGGCAAACGTATAAGAGCCTTTGGAACGAGTATTTTAACGCGGCAAAATGGCGCACCTTTATGATAGGCCGTTTCTCGAAAGCTATTCGAAAAAGACATCTCGTGCCGCCGCTTTTTGTTCTCTCTATCGTTGTTCTTGGAATATTGTCGGTTTTTTCGACCTTGGGGTTATACGGCTTTTTAGGGGTATTGGGTCTATATTCGGCTGTCGCGCTTATCTCAGCTTTGGGTATCGGTATTAAAGAGGGATTAATATATTTCCCCGCAGTTTTCCTAAGCTATTTCGTAATCCATATTGCCTATGGCCTTGGTTTTATATGGGGACTCGTGCATTTCGTCGTTTTCCGACGAGGGAAGCGTATAGTGCGCGCCGAAGCTCAATAGTTACGATGAGATATTAAAAAGCCGCCTTTAAAGGGTGGCTTTTTCCCAATCGACGTTAAACGATATCTACATTCCAGGACACTCGGCCACGACCTTCGGGTCGATATTCTTGTCGCTGTATGCTTTGTCGAAATGTGTCTTGAAATCGACGGCTAATTTTTTGGCGCGTTTATCGTATTCGTCCTTGTCCGTCCATGTATTGCACGGTTTTAGAATTTCATTGGGCACATCGGGGCAACTTTTCGGGACGAAAACCTTAAATATCGGGTCCTGTTCGTATTCCATATTTTTAAGTCGCCCCGATAACGCGGCGTCGACCATAGCCCTCGTAAGGTCGATGTCCATCCTTTTACCTACACCGTAAGGACCACCGCTCCATCCTGTATTTATAAGATATACCTGTGTGTCGTGTTCCTTCATTTTTTCGCCGAGCATCCGCGCATAAACATCCGGGTTTCGCGGCATAAAAGGTTGCCCGAAAAACCGACTGAATGTAGAAACAGGCTCGACGATACCCGTTTCTGTGCCGGCCAGCTTGCTTGTATAACCCATCAGAAACCATAGCATCGCCTGTTCGGGATTTAGTTTCGATACGGGTGGGATGACCCCATTCGCGTCGGCTGTCAGAAATAGAATTGTCTTCGGATGGCCTGCTATCGAGCTTTCCTTTATATTAGATAAATATCTGAGCGGGTAGCTGGCCCGGGAATTCGGAGTAAATCGTTCGTCGTCGAAATCGAAAGTTCCGTCGGGATAAACCATAGCGTTTTCTACTATCGCGCCGTGGCTTAAGTAATCGTCTTTATGTGTTACTGCATTATAGATTTCGGGCTCTTTAACCGGGGATAGATTGATAAGTTTCGCGTAACACCCGTTCTCGAAATTGGCGATACCGTCATCCGACCAACCGTGTTCATCATCGCCGAGCAACGCCCGACGAGGGTCTGCCGAAAGGGTCGTCTTGCCGGTGCCGGAGAGACCGAGCAATAGCGCACTGTTGCCATCCGTGCCCTCGTTTGCGGAACAATGTAGCGGCAGAATGCCCTCGGCCGGGAGAAGATAATTCATCACGGTGAAAATTAATTTTTTGACGCTGCCGCCATAGGCAGAACCAACGATGACGCCAAGACCGCGTTCGAAATCCATCGCGACTATCATATTCGAAGTTTCGCCGTTGGGGAGTTTGCGCAAACGTCCTTCATAGCGTCTCGGGTCGAGTTTATCATAAGGTAAAACAACCAGAGAGAACGGCCGGTCCGCGAAAATACTCCGCTCGAGGTCGTCGGGAACCGGACGGAACATATTATCTGTAAAAAGCACCGTGAGGGCGAAATCGGAAACTGTCTGTATGGGTAGCGCGTATCTCGAGTCTGCGCCGACAACCTTATTGGTTACATAAACCCTCGGCTTTTCGGCCATTAACTTTAACGCGTCCTCCATAGCCATATCGAATGTTTCCTCGGTAATCGGGATGTTATTCGGGCTGTTCCAATCTATTTCGTTTTCGTTTACCGGCCTCTTGACGATTACCGTATCTTTGGGGCTCCTGCCCGTAGATTCCGGGGGAGTCCACGTTGCGAGGGCGCCTCCTATGGAAACAATACATTCCCTGCGTTCGACAGCTTCGGCTATCATTCTTTTACGCGGAGGGTCAGCAACTAAATCGGTATGGTTGTTTATAATTGCCGCAATCCTGGTTTTCCAATCCATTTTCTACTCCTGTGTTAATATTAAGTGATTCGCATCGCGGGAACGAAAGTATTTGTCTTCAGACTAAAATCAAGTAGAAAATCTATATGCTAAAAAAAAAAGCGGGTTTTTCTCCTCGACCTTTATTTAATAGATACCGCACGTTATTCATAATGCAAATAGCCGCGAAAATCAACTCGAGTATTGCAAATATGTCGTCGATTCACTATATTTTTTCCGTAAGAAAATACGCGAAATAATATCCTGTCGACAAAACCGGAGGTAATTATGGACGAAAAAGCCAAACATGAAAAACAACTCGAGGACGAAATCGAGGACCTCAGAAACCAGCTCGAGGATTTCCAACAGGAGAAAGAGAGGGTGAGAGCGATTGTCGGGAAATGCGGCGGAGTGCCGACTTTCAACACCAGAACCTTCAATATTATCTTCTTTATTCTCGTTATTGCCAGTCTGGCGGTTTCGCTTATAGCCAGAGGGACTCTCAGGCTCGCTATGAGTGAACTGGCTATCGCAGCTATATCGTTTAAGCTAATATTCCTGATGCACAATCAATCGCGGGTGAACCATTTTCAGTTGTGGATAATGACCTCGATAGAATGGAGACTCAACGAGATGATGACCGAGATACGAAATATAAAAACTCCCACACCCACCGAAGCCGGGAATTAATAAACGCACATTAGAAACGCTACGATAACGCGATAGACGGTTTATCCCCGGAAATAATCGAATGCTATCGACGTATTCCCCTGTCGAATGGATAAATGTCGAAAGAAATATCCGTAACACCTGAAAAATGCGGCCATTAGCCTTATAGCAAAATTTTCTATTGCGCTTGTTAAATTACCCCGTATATTGTGCGCCTTAATAACATCCGTGTAATGTTCCATTGTTAAGAGGTTGACGATGAGGGATTTGTTAATACTATCGATAATTATATCTTCGGCGTTCGCGTCCACCGAGGTCGGGGGCGACGTTTCCGGTGTATGGGAAAAAAGCGGTTCGCCGTATTATATAACAGAGCCGATTTACGTTTATCCGGGAAAGACCTTAATTATTAAACCGGGGTGTTCGGTGATTTTCAAGGAACCGTATTTCGGTTTCTGTGTGGACAGTAATGCTGTATTGAAGGCTATCGGCACCGAGAAGGATTCTATTTTCTTCATTGCCGAAAACGATAGAAAAGCGCATCACGGGGTTCATTTTTCCTTCTCCGCCGACGGGTGCTCGCTCGCGTATTGTCGTATCGAAGGCGGTGTTTCAACAGGCTATAGCTCTACGGATTGTGGCGGGGGCGTAGCCTGTTGTAATTCTAATCCGACAATAACGCATTGCACAATAACGGGTAATTATACCTCCGGTAGATGGGGTTACGGTGGCGGTATCGTCTGCCTGCACTCCGATGCTGTTATTATCCATAATACTATTTACGATAACGAGGCTTTCCATTACGGCGGGGGAATAGCATGTTATAATAATTCAAATCCAACGATAACCGGTAACACCATAATCGGGAATTCGGCTCGATGGGGCGGCGGAATCGCGTGTTATAATAATTCCAATGCGACTATTATGAATAACCTTATTAAGGGTAACTTTGCCGAGGGTGGCGGGGGGATTTACGCGGAAGACTCCGACCCGACAATCGTTAACAACATTATTGCGGTAAACACGGTTGTCGGTAAGTCCAGCGAATCGTGGGGTGGCGGAATATGTTGCGGTGGGGCTAACCCAATTATAATCAATAACACGATTACAGAGAATCTCGCGGAGGGTTCAGGTTTTGGTGGAGGTGTTTTTTTCTGGAGAGATTGTAAAGCCCGATTGGCGAATAACATTATTTGGGGCAATACCGCCGATAACGCCGAAGAGATGTATATCGAGTATTTCGGTTACGAGGATTCTATCGACCCCTGCACAGTGTTCGTGGCCTATTCCAATATCGATAAACATAAATGCAGCATAGAATCGGATGGCGGGGTTATTATTTGGGGCGAGGGCAATATAGCGGCCGACCCGTCCTACGCAGACACTCTTTATCGTCTTTCCGGGAACTCCCCCTGTAAAAATGCGGGGTCCGAATCGATATATATACCTTTCTGGAATTCCAGTATAGAACTGGAAAAACTCGGCCTCCCAATCGAGCGTAGAAAATGCGACATCGGTATGATGAATTAGTCGTGAGTATTATTCTGTAACGTCTCCTGCATAAAAAATTCCTGTTCCGTATCGCACATTTCCTTGCCATAATCCTATCTTCAATTATATTAGTGTGAATTATCAGATTCCAAGGAGGTCGCTTTGAAAACTACGATTTTAATTATCGTGTTCTTCGCGTTCGTTTTTCCTATTCAATCTGCACCAGCGTGGTGGTTCGCCCCGTTAGTCTATGGAGATATCCAATCCGGGAGTATGGAGCCGGGTTCTTCGGCTATGTATAACCGCAGCATAGTTATGGATTCCGGCGGCTGGCTTTACGCGGTCTGGCGGGACACCGAACCAACGGAGAAGCGCGTCTGTATCTCGCGTAGCACCGACGGCGGCGTAACGTGGGATTCGGAATGGCAGGAGGTTACCGACACAAGCGCATACGGCCGGGACGAACTGATAAACGGGTGTTCTATGGCTATCGACGAATTCAATAACCTTTACGTCGTATGGCACCGGTATGAGTATTCCCCTGCTCACCACAGCGCGTATTTCCGCAAATGCACCGATACGCGGTCGTCGCCGACATGGACGGAAATCAAACGGCTCTATAACGGC